>JBEKTG010000250.1:0-5608 GCA_049516275.1 Candidatus Acidiferrales bacterium | reverse complement strand
AGCGCTTACCACCCCCAAAGGACCCGAGACCGTAGCCAGCCTTCTCCGAGTTTTTTTACGGCACAGTTTGGATTTTCTGAAGCTCCTTTAAATTCTTCCTGACCTCTTCAATCGGCTCTCAATCGCGTCAATTGGCAAGTGGGTCAGGCCGAATCTGGAAATGATAGAGCTGGCTCGGCGTACCCTTGCCGCCTTCGGTAAGCCAGCTGCCTCGCGTCATATTCGCTGACCACGCCCCGCGGCCCTTCCAGCCAAGTTTCGGGTCGTCGACGCGTCCATCGAAAAAGCGCGAGAAGAATCCCATGCGATAAGGAACCCTGAGCCTCACCCATGTTTTCGTATCCTGCTGATAGGCGATGAGTGAATCCGAGTTGGCGCCGTCCACGATCACTGTGTTACTGCCCAGCCCGATCGCGTTGTACTTGTCGATGAACATGTAGTAGGTGTTATCGGAAAGCACCGTCGGGTCAGACTTGAAGGTCGGCCCCGGCACATGAATGAAGTTCCATCCCTCGCGGCACACCTTTCCTGTGACGGCGTCCTTGCCGGTTGGAATCGTTTTGCATTTGCTTCGGTCGAAGCTGGCGAGAACGCCCTCGTTCTGCAGCGGCGTCCACACCACGCCCTTGCTGTCGATGTCGATTCCGCGGGTCTGTCCGAAGGTCAATCCATGGCTGGGATCGAAGGGAACCTCGTAGACTTCCGTCTCGCACGTTGCGGGCGGATTCGACCCTCGCACCATGCGGATGAGCCTTCCCGGCATGATTTGCAGGTCGGAATACCAGAAGCTGTCGTCCACGGTGTTGTAGGCCACGCCGTAAGCGCCCGGTTTTGCGACGCCTGGATCGGGCGCGCACCATCCTTGGGACTTCTCCGCATCGTGAGTTTGATCCCACAGCCGCGTATTCAGCCAGCCGATTCCGCCGTCTCGCTGAACACTGAAGTACAGCGTGTTGTCTTTGTCGTTGGAGAACATGATGCGCGTGGATTCGAAGCACAGATCGACAAACTCGAATTTGCCGGTCTTCGGATCGTACACGTCCACGCCCTTACCGCCGGATTCCCGCGGCGAGGCCTTCGCGTAGGGGTTGCTCGATCCCGCTTTGCAATAATCGGGATTACCGATCCGGGTTTCCACGTTGAACCACACGCGGCCCTTTTCATCCATTGTTACCGGCCCCGGATTCACGGGGTCGTTCCACGGAAGCTCGTCGCCGTAGTAAGGAGAAGGCGCAAGCTGCTGCTGAGCCGACCAGGTAATCAGCCGCTCGCGGTCCGCCTCGTTGGGGAGCGGGACGGGCACTTCGTAACTTTCGTTCGTCTTCGGATCGACAACCGCCAGGCAGGTAATTTTCTTCTTGCCCTTACCGCAGTCGCCGGACCAGTCCGTGCCATAAACCGGCCCGTACGCATTTACCGTGGGCTTTCTACGGTCGGTGCTGATCATCGCGTGCAGGAATGCGGTCGGCATCGCCCAATTCCACATCGTGATCACCACGTTCCGCTCGACGCCTGCGGGCCGCGGTGGCACCGGCGGCAACTCGCCCTTGGCGATTCGGTCGGACCAGTCGCCGTACATCGCCAGCGTCCGGTCGTGTCCCATGGCATTCACTTCGCCCAGCATTCCGCGCCCCACCTGGCCGGAGGAAACCAGCCGCTCCCACGCCAGCGCACTCGATGGATACGTCCCGATGTTGGTCGGAACCTCGCGGGTCGATTTCTCGCCCATCTGGTGGCAGGTCCAGCATCCCTTGAATTTCGCGAGCCACTCGTCCTGATTCGCGAACACGGCAGGCGGCGGTGGATCCTTGGCGCGATTATTGGCGTGCGTATCCTTGATCGGGTCCGGATCCCCGGGTATTGGGGGCGCCGGTTGGATCGTCATGGGGAAATCGCTCTTTGTCGGAATCTTGATCAGCGAAGCCCAATAGGCGGCTGGGTAATATTCCGCCGCGGCGCGCGGATTCGGCGCGAGCACGGCCGCCAGCGCCAGTGATTTCCCCGGCGTGCCATCCACCGGTTTCGAATCCACCAGACCGTAGCCTCTCACCCACACCCTGTAACTTCCCGCCGGCAACTCGGGCACGAGGTAGCGGCCCTGGTCGTCCGTGACCACGATCTTCGCGAATTTTGAAGCGGAGTTGGCCAGCTCGGCGATCACCCAAACACCCGCTTCAGGCCCCTTCGAGCTGGTGACCACGCCTCCGATGTCGTTGGCCTTCAACGCAACGCTGCTTGCGTCAACTCCCGCAGCGCTGTTCCGAGGCCGGGCTTGAGTACCGATGATTGCAGAGACCGCCAGAAACCCGCAGATTAAACACACCGACAGAATTGTCCGCCTGACCCAGGTCGTTCGCATCTGATCTCCTTTGAATGTCAGCGCAGCACACGTTCCATGCCCACGCCGAGAAAAAGCGTCCTTGGTTTTCCTGCCCATCCCACAAGCCCCCCAATTCCCCGCGTGCCGTTGACCGGGGCTATAGCACGCGCATTCCACGACAGTCAACAATTTTTTCGTTTGCTATCAATACCGAGATCGCGGGAATGTGGCTTCGTCGTCCGATTCCGCACGTCTGACGGCCAAGGCGGAGGCTCCGAATCGGGGCGCGGAATTGCTTGTCCTCTACGCGGCGTGCGAACTTTCTTTCTGGCTTACGGACTCACCGTCGTCCTTATTCAGTTCGCGGAAGACAATCGTGGAAAGAATCGTCATGCCACCCAGCACAAAAAATGCGCGGTGCACGCCGTGGATGAATTGAGGCGCGTTGGAGGTGTGGCGGTCGGGGATGAAGAACGCCGTCACCAGCGACGCCGACGCCACCCCGAAGCTGATGGCCATCTGCTGCATGGTGCTCGCGATGGAACTCGCGGCGCTCGCCTGTTCTTCGCTCACATCGGCGTAGACCAGTGTGTTCATCGCCGTATATTGCAGCGAAGTGAAAAATCCGTAGCAGAACACTTCCCCGACAATCAGCCACACGGGCGTGCGCACCCCGATGGTGGCGAAGAGCACGATCTGAATGCCAATCAGCAGCGTATTGGAGACCAGAACGGCCCGGTAGCCAAATATCGCCAGGATGCGCGGCATGGTTATCTTCAGGCTCATCGCAGCGATGGCCTGCGGCATCATCAGCAGGCCCGATTCAATCGGCGTGAACCCGAGACCCACCTGATACAGAAGGGGAAACAGAAACGGAATCCCTCCAATGCCGAGCCGCGTAAGAAAGCTGCCGTCCACCGCCGAGCGAAATGTGCGGATTCGAAATAAGCTGAGGCGCAGCATCGGATACTTCGTTCTCGTCGCGTGGAATCCATAGCCCCCCAGCAGGCAAATGGACAATCCCAGAAGCCCCAGTACCGCGCGCACGCTCAAGGTATGTTCGCCGAAAACCTCCAGCACGTAGGAAAGCAGCGCCACCCCGGATCCGAAAAGAATCAGCCCGGCGTAGTCGAGAGGATCGGTGTGCTCGCGGTAGTCCGGCAGGTGTCGGTAGACCATGTACAGGCCGGCGAGCCCGATCGGAATGTTTACGAAAAAAATCAGCCTCCAGTGGAGATATCCCACGATCAGGCCTCCGGCGATCGGTCCCAGCATCGGGCCAATCAAGCCGGGAATGGCCACGAAGCTCATGGCCCGAATCAGTTCGGACTTGGCGAATGTCCGCACCACGGTGAGCCGTCCCACCGGCATCATCATCGCTCCGCCACAACCTTGCAGAATGCGGAACGCCACCAGCACGTGAATGTTGCTCGATATGCCGCAAAGAAAAGATCCCAGCGTGAAGATGCCGATCGCGGAGGCGAATACCCGGCGCGTTCCGAACCTGTCCGCCATCCAGCCGCTGATCGGAATGAAAACAGCCAGGCTCAGCGTGTAGCTTGCCAGCACCGACTTCATACTCAGCGGGGCAACGTGCAGAGCCGCCGCGATCGTCGGCACTCCGGTATTAAGAATCGTGGTGTCCAGCGATTCCATGAAAAATGCCACCGCGATCAGCCAGGGGAGCAGCCTCTTGCTGGAGTCCGCCAGCGCGGTTGGGGCTCCGAGAGCTTCCATTCCGGGAGCAGAATCTAGTTTCGTTGAATCAGGCTGCATGACTCTCCGCAATCGCGCTTAGCAAACGCCGATGGCCCGGAAATCGGTATCGAAACGCCCAAAGTCGCTTCCATGCTTTGACCCATAACTTACGGGGTTTCCTGTAGTGCCTTCTAAGCCCCGGCGCTCTACGATGCAGGCTTCCGATGAGGAGGAGACCGCCCCAACCGCGAGGTCTTTCAGCCACTTATACCTTAATATAAAGCTGCGTTTCAGCGCCGCACTTTCGATTCAAGCGAATCGGACTCTGGCGCGGCACGGGAACTGGCCCGCTGTCTGTTCGGAAGTAAAAGAGGGAGGCTCCGATTGGCGCCTGACATGAAAAACGAGGTTTCAACCGTCCTACCTGGGCCTGAAGCTCAGGACAAAGCTCAGCACACTCCCTTTTATCCCGATCCGGCCCATCCCCGGCGAAGGACCGGTCGCATCGTCCTCTGGTGCGTTCTGCTCGTGATCTTCGCGGTTGCAATCCTCCTGGTGGTACGCCACCACGAAGACGCGAAAAAGCCGTCCACCCCTGTCGCCGCCAGCATCGCGGCCACGGTTGCCACCGCCAAGAAAGGCGACATCGGAATCTATCTGGACGCGATCGGAACAGTTACGCCCGTCTACACCGCTTCCATCACCAGCCAGGTGAACGGTATCGTCGTTGCCGTTCACTTCACCGAAGGGCAGCGAGTCAACAAAGGAGATTCCCTGGTCGATATCGACCCGCGTCCCTATCGCGCCACACTTTTGCAGGCGCAGGGAATTCTGGAGCGCGACCAGAATGTCCTGGCACAGGCGCGGATGGATGCTCAGCGCTATCGCGAGGCCGTCGCCGGCAAGGCTGTTTCCGAGCAGATGCTGGCGGACCAGGAAAAGCTCGTCCTGCAGGATATGGGCACCGTAAAGAACGACGAAGGAACGGTGCAGTACGATCAGGTGCAACTCGACTTCTGCCACATCACAGCCCCCATCTCGGGCCGCGTGGGCTTGCGTTTGGTTGACCCGGGAAACGTGGTGCAATCCGCCGGAACCACCACGCTCGCAGTAATCACACAAATGGAGCCCATCACCGTAATTTTCACCATACCCGAAGACAGTCTGGACGGAGTGCAAGCCCGCGTCCGACAGGGGGCGAAGCTGCCCGTGGACGCCTTCGATCGCAACAATCAGAAGAAAATTGCCAGCGGTACGCTGTTAACCCTCGACAACCAGATTGACACCACGACCGGCACCGTAAAAGGCCGCGCAACCTTCGACAACAAGAACGATGTCCTGTTCCCGAACCAGTTCGTGAACACGCGCCTTCTCGTAAACACCCTGCAGGGCGTGACGCTGGTCCCTGCCTCCGCCATTCAGCACAACGGCCAGGCGGCCTTTGTCTACGTGATTCAGCAGAATGTCGCTCATCTGCGGAACATAAAGACGGGCGTGACCGACAACGGCATCACGCAGGTGGATGGCATCAATCCGGGAGACGTAGTCGCCAACAGCAGCTTCGATAAGTTGCAGGACAATTCCAAGGTC
>JBEKTG010000249.1:0-5608 GCA_049516275.1 Candidatus Acidiferrales bacterium | reverse complement strand
GTTGCTCCGGTCAGACCCGTTGCTCCGGTCGCGCCCGTCGTTCCTTGCGGACCCTGCGGTCCCGCTGGCCCCGTCGAACCGGTTGCTCCTTGCGGTCCCGTTGCGCCCGTGGCTCCTGTTGCCCCTGTTGCACCGACGGCTCCTTCTTGCGACAGCAGCGTCCAATAGGAAGCGCTGGTGTCGGGCTCGTGGTTCGTTCCCGCTTGAATGCTGGTGTAGCTTGATCCGTTGTAGGCGACGGCGTCGTTCACCGCGTAGCCTGTGCTGCCGCTCCACGTCCCCTGCCAGTTCAGCCCCGCGGGTCCGGTTGCGCCAGTTGCGCCCGTGGCTCCCGTTGCACCGACAGGTCCCATTGATCCCTGCGGGCCCTGCGGCCCCGTCGCACCAGCGGGCCCCGTCGGCCCAACAGGTCCTTGCAATCCTGCCGGTCCCTGCGGACCAGCGGCTCCCGCGGGTCCCACGAGTACAACGCCCGCCGGCCAATTTCCGGCCATTCTCGGGCCGTAGATTGTTTCCGTCGTCGTATTGATATAGAAATCGCCATCCTGGCCGATCGCGGACGTGGGATTCGTTGTTCCACTGAGGACGGTTTTGCCGTCGACGCCTGGCGTGCCCTGCGTTCCTGCGGGCCCTTGTGGCCCGCTTCCCCCGGTAGCACCCGACGGTCCGGCTGGACCCTGTAGTCCTGCCGGACCCTGCGCTCCTTGAGGGCCTGCTGGTCCTTGACTTCCTCCTCCACCCGTAGGTGCCGAGGCAATCCAGCTGGTTCCGTTGAAGGTCAGCACCTCTCCGCTGGAAGGCGCAACGCTCAGGTCGACGGGCGTACCTTGCAGCTTGTTAACCGACATGGCTTGCTGCGTGCCGCTGATGTCACCCAGGAATGGGCCGATCACATTCCATGCGGTGCTGGCCTGCAAAGCGGGAATCAATGGAACATCGGGAGAGAGTTGAACTCCATCGGCAGTCACCCTCAGGTGCAGGTTGGCGCGAAGTTCGAGGGAGGCCGGAAGCGCGGGCATGCCGGCGGCGCCGAGAATAACTCCATACAGCCCACCGGTAACGGTCAGAGTTTGTTGCCCGGAATTCCACAGTTCGTTTCCGGTGGAATCGACAATTGAAAAGACGAAGGGACGCGTGCCCGTTACCGGCGCGTTTGACTCAAGCAGACGCCCTTCATACGCCAGAACAGGGCTCGGCGCAGGATCCGCCACTTGGGCGTTCGCCTTGCCAGCCAGGCTCAGAACAAAGATCAATGTGAGAGCAAGCAGCTTGATCCGCAAGTTGTCGTTTTCCCAAGCCGGTCGACGCGCACTTCAGGCACAGCGAAAAAGGTTACCGGACTGATGCGGCTGTCTTGATCAAGACTAAATTGGCGGGTCCGTTGCAGGCAGTAGCTGGAATAGCACTTTTGCTCAAAGGCCTACCTGTACGAATGGACAGGTTGACGCGCGATTTGCGTCTTATACGAAGCGTGCGTCCCCCGGCCGCGTCAGAGTCCGCATCGTTTCCGATATTGCTCGCGTTTGAGATATCAACTGATGTTCAACATAATAAAGAACAAAGTGGAGAGTTCCCGAATTCATGCCCCATCCTGGCTTCCGTTAAGCCAGATGCTCGAAAGATCCGCCATGGAGCGGAGGGAAAACCACCCTTGCTTACAGCAGAAAGCAATTTGACATCTGCGGAGGGGATTCGTCCGCTTAAAGTCGCTTCGTTTTGGCACCGGGAATATCAGCCCTGGAAGCGAGGAACGAAGCCATCCGCACGTCCGAAAGGATCCATTGCGGCATCGTTTTCCGTGAACATCCAATCGTCAGGAACGATTGGATTAGAGCGTTGTAACTGGGGCGTTTCGCTGGCTGCCGGCGGCGCGCGAGGGTTCAGCGTCTCGCTACGGACAGTTGGAGCCGGACGCAGTGCAGTCGACCGGAATGGTGAAGCCGCCACGTACTTGGACATTATTGCCGGAATCCGTCGAGGCGATAGACGGAACAAGCTGGCCTATGACCCCGGCATTCTGAATCCCGTTGGATACTTGGACGGTCCCCGAAGCCTGTATGAGGTTGGGGTTCAGTTCCGCCCCCACTTGCGGCGCTGGAAGCACTTCCACCGTCGCTGAACCGGTGGTGATTTTGCCCCCTGCGGCACCGGATGGCGTCCATGTCGCGATAACGCTGTAGTTTCCCACCGTTCCAGACGCAGTGTAGACGCCCGAATTCGTGATTGTGCCCCCGTTGGCAGGGTTCACGGCCCAGGTCAGGGAGCCTCCCGCGGGCGCACTCGGTGTATAAAGCGCGGTGAATGTAGCCGTGGCTCCCGCGGCCACAGTGATCGACGCAGGATTTACAGACACACTCACCGAGGCCGCCCCGGGATTAGGGAACCCGCCTCTGGAAGAAGTAAATCCACAACCGGCGAGGCCGAGAATCATCAAGGGAAGGGCGATAACGATTCGGTTAGGGAATGTCACGGTTTCTATTCACGCTCGCCGGACGAGACTCCAGCGCTCTTCGGAGCGCGATACAACTCTTCGCTTAATTATGATTCAGTGCGCCACTCGTTCCAGCAATTTTCTCGAGCGCAAGAGCTAAAACGCCACCTGTACTTGCTAAAGCTGGCATCGGCGCAGCTCCCTGAAACTAATCCGCCGAGGAAATTACGCTCGTTAGCCCGCTCGCCACAACAGGAAGCAGCCGGTTGTATTCGACTCCCAGGTCTTTTGCTATCTCTTGCCACTCAGAATCGTCATAGCCTGAAGTGCTTCTAATAGCGATGTGCGAGCCGTCGCTCTCCGCCGCCTGCTTGTCGCTCGATGATTCAGGCGCTTCGTCTTCTCCAGACACGTCTTGAACTCTGGCAAGCAGAAAATGCTCCACGGCACCGACAATTCTACTTAGGGAAGGATCGTGCTCGGCTTGCTCCGAATCGTGGTGGTGAGTCTCAAGTGCGGACTGCGACGACTGTTTGGTCGTCGGAGGTGGGCAGGCCTTTTGCATGAGCGGCAACTGCCGTGAAAACGGCAGCAACCACTCGATCTGCCGTCTCTCTGGAATGCTCACAGAGGACTTTTTCAAGGCGTTCCTGGCCAAAATCTTCGTCAGCCAAATCGACAGCTTCGGTGACTCCATCCGTGTAGAACACAACCAAGTCCCCCGGGTCACACGCGACGGTTACCTCTTCGTATTCCGCATCTCCAAATAATCCGAGAGGCATTCCCCCTGCTTGGATGGAAGACGCTCTGCCGTTACGCACAACAATGGGATAAGGCAGGCCTGCATTTGCAATGCGGAAGAGGCGGTTTCTTTCGTCCCAGGTAGCATAGATCAGGGACACAAAGCGTCCGCGGATCGGCCGTTTCAGCAGAGCTTTATTCAGCGCGCGGAGCATTTCTGCCGGGCCAAGTTCCTGGGAGGCGAGCGAGCGAAGTATCCCCGTCACCAGAGCCGCGTAGATTGCCGCAGAGGCTCCTTTGCCGCTCACGTCGCCGATCGCTTCGGCGCAGATGGCCTTGCCGGTGTAACGAAAGAAGTCGTAAAAGTCTCCGCCGATGGTGCGGGCGGGGGACGACCGCGCTCCGAGGTCGATCCGGGCTTCTACGGGATGGCGCGCGGGCAGGAGCTCGGATTGAAGTTCCGTTGCCAGCAGCAGCTCCCGTTCCAGCCACTGAGTGTCGGAAACCATTTGAGCCGGGCCCATGCCCGCGAGCTGCCATTCGGTAGGATTCGCTAACTCCAGCATTTGTCCGCCTCCTCGAAGACCGGTGCTCCGGCTCTTCGATTGAGTGTTCATCTTGCGGCAATGACTTCCGGTCGCACATCACGACATGGGATGGTCTTTGCGTAACACCGTTGGGAAGGCTTCGAGGTAACACATTCGTGTATTACCGGGCTCACACGATTCGTAGGTTATGAAACCGGAGGGAGCGGTGACTTGGGCGTGGACGAACCGGCGGGTATCACAATTTCGCGGCGCCCGAAGAGCCGGGCATCCACCGAGAATGCTCCGGGACCCAGCAACCCGATTGCGACGGCCATAACAATGATCTCAACCGTAGCGAGCTTGTTGTTGAAGAGGTACCCGCCGCGCAGGGGCAAGGAGACCGCATTCACGAGAACGGCGATCCCAATCAGCGCGGCCACCAGCGGCGTGAGAAACCCGATCAGCAGGCAGAAACCGCCTGCGAGCAACAGCGCGCAGGAGAAAAGCAATTCGAACGTCCAGCCTCCCGCGTGGGACAAATAGATTGCGCCCTGCCCGACGGCCGTAACGCCGATGGCCGCGCGCAGCAGAAACAGAGCGATTCCGGGCCAGCTGTCTGGAAACGTGGAAAATAGCCGCTGCAGAGGCCCCTCCCGTGGGATCTCGAAACGCAAAACAATAGAAGTACACAGAGATACCCGCAAGCGAAACACTACTTCCCGGTATCTTTGTCTTCCACTTTCGGGGTATTGGTTTCCTGCGGTGGAGTACTACAGCTCGATGATCCCGCGGCGCACGCCGATCGCAACCGCCTGGGTGCGGTCGCTCGCTCCCAGCTTTTCCATGATGTGCTTGATGTGAACCTTCACAGTCTCTTCGGAAATGAAAAGCCGCTCGGCGATATCGCGGTTGCGGTTTCCCCCGGCGATCTGACCGAGCACCTCGACTTCCCTCTCCGTGAGAACCTCGTCGCTCATGTGCTCGGCAAGCTGCGCCGCCAACTGCGCGGGAATCCTCTTCTTCCCCGCATGAACCTGCCGCACAACCTCGACAAGATCCTTCGGAGGCATACTCTTAAGCATGTAACCGCGGGCCCCAGCTTCGAGGGCACGCTTGATCTCAACATCGCCCTCGAACGTCGTCAGCATGATAATCCGCGCGTCAGGAAATTCAGAGCGGATAGCAATGAGTGTTTCAATTCCACTCATATCGGGAAGACGGAGGTCCATCAGCGTGACGTGGGGCTGATGGTGACGATATTGCTCGATGGCCTCTTGCGCGCTGGCGGCCTGAGCCACCATTACCATGTCCGGCTGATTGTTAATGACGGCAGCGATTCCCTCGCGCAATAGAGGATGATCATCCACGCTGAAAACCCTGATCCGCTCTTCGGCCGTCATCCCAGCCTCCTGCTTTCGCCCTTCGGTAGCCCCGCTTGCAACATTCGGAGCTTCAGCTTCGAGAGCCATCCCCAGCGAGTATCGGAAGGCTGAAACTGAAAAGCGATATGGGAGGGCACCGACAAATCGACCTCAGTCCCGGCGGACGGACCGCTGGAGACCTTGAATTTTGCTCCAATTCGTTCAGCCCGCTCCCGCATTCCGGAGAGCCCCCAATGGCCGTCCTTCCCCAGGCGAATTACTTCGCCGTTGATCCCGCATCCGTTATCGCGGATCACAACCCTCAAGCGGCTGGGCGCGTATTCGAGCGCCGCCTCAATGTTACTCGCGCCGGAATGCCGGAAGGCATTGACGAGCGCCTCCCGGCCGATGCTGTAAACCTCGTCGCGGATTACCGTCTGCAGCGGTGTGGGAGAGCCTTCGACGATTACGCGGTAGTTCACGTCGCTGACGCCAAGTTCCTGGGGGATGCGCAGAAAGGCAAGCTTTACATCATGGATACTCTCGGA
>JBEKTG010000248.1:0-5623 GCA_049516275.1 Candidatus Acidiferrales bacterium | reverse complement strand
TCGGAAACTTCAGGCGGATAAACGCTGCCGCCGTGCATGTTGTGAGTGCTTTCGAGTTCGATCAGTCCGGTTTGCGAGCGGTAGTAGATTTTGGGGCGGATCAGCGGCTCGATCAGGTCCCACGTGAGGATGCCTTCGGGCGCAGGCGTGGTGCACGGCAGGCACCCAGCGACCGCGGACATCGCCGACATCTCATATTGATAAATGTGCGCGCGCTGCTCGCAGATCACTTCCATTCCCGGCCGCGCCCACGTCTTGATTGCGATCAGGTTGCCCATGGAGCCCGAGGGTACGAACAGCGCCGCCTCGCACTCGAAAATCTCCGCGGCGCGCTCCTGCAGCCGGTTGATTGTCGGATCCTCGCCGTACACATCGTCGCCGACCTCGGCCTCGGCCATGGCGCGTCGCATGGCGGGAGTGGGGCGCGTGACGGTGTCACTGCGCAGATCTACGACGGGCAGATTGGACGGATCGGACGCCATGAGCCTTATCCCGCGTCCTGGAGAGAAAAAACAACGCATTCCCGGCGATGGCTCACAGCCATTTCGCGACCGGAGCGATCGCCGGCCGCCGGATTACGACTCATGCGCTGCCTTTTTTTCCTGTGACTCGCATTGCTTTTCGACGGCCGCCAGCAGGATGCACAGCGCGACCACCTCGGACGCCGCGCGCACATCTCCGAGCGACGGATACGTGGGGGCCAGGCGCAGAGTGCGGTCGTAGGGATCGCGGCCATGAGGCCACGTGGCGCCGGCGGGAGTGATCGCCACGCCAGCTTCCTTCGCTAGCTCCACAATCCTCCGCGCCGTGCCGTCCACGACATCGACGCTGATGAAGTAGCCGCCTTCCGGCTTGGTCCATTTGGCGACGCCGGTTCCACCGAGCCGAGCTTCCAGCGCGGCGATCGTGGCGTCGAATTTTGGCGCGATCAGTGCGCGATGCGCGTCCATGTGACGCAGTAGCCCGTCTTCGTTCTTGAGGAAGCGGACGTGCCGGAGTTGGTTCACCTTGTCGGGGCCGATGGTTCGCTTTCCCGCCAGGCCGAGATACCAGCGCACGTTAGCGGCGGACGAAGCGAAGAATGCCAGGCCCGCTCCTGCGAAGGTGACTTTCGACGTTGAGGCAAAGACGAATGCCCTGTCAGGATTCTCCGCCTTCTCGCAGAGCTCGAGGATATTCGCGACCTCATGGCGTCGCGGGGTGAGATGGTGAACGGTGTAGGCGTTGTCCCAGAAGATGCGGAAATCGGGAGCGCCGGTTCGCATGGCGGCGAGGCGCTGCGAGGTTTCCGGGGAATAGATTTCGCCGGTCGGGTTGGAGTATTTCGGGATGCACCAGATGCCTTTCACGGCCGGGTCGGCGGCGAGCTCCTCTACCTTGTCCATGTCGGGCCCGTTGCCGTTCAGCGGTACGGGGATGAGCCGGAACCCGTACTCCTCGGTGATCATGAAATGGCGGTCGTAGCCCGGCACGGGGCAGAGGAACGCGGGCTGGGGCGTCTGCGACCAGGGGGCCGTTCCACCGGGGACTCCTTTGAGCAGCGCCCACACGATGCAATCGTTCATCATGGCGAGGCTGGCGTTGTTGCCAATCACGATGCGGTCTGGCGTGACGCCGAGCATCGGGGCGAACAGCGCCCGCGCTTCCGCCAATCCCTGGAGGCCACCATAGTTGCGCACGTCCTCTTTGGCCTGGCTGAAAAAGTCGCGCTCGCCGGGGAGAGCCAAGAGCGCATTGGCGAGATCGAGCTGCTCGGGGGAAGGCTTGCCGCGGGTCATGTCCAGGGCGAGCTTGCGCGCCCGAAAGCCTTCGTACTCGGCGCGGACCTGGCTTCGCAGCGCCCGGAGATCTTCTGTCTTGCTGTCGATGATGCGAGTCACGGTGACCATGCTCTCCTCTTCTCATTCTCAATTGGTGCGGACGTAACGCTGCTTCGCAGCTGGACGCGGTCAGCACATTCCCATGGGGCGTATTCAGTATAAGCCATTCGGGATTTCACTTCGACGTGAACCGCGGCTTGATGGCTCAGCGAAGAAAGAATTGCCACCGAATTGACAAACACTAAGAGAGATTCTTCGCGCAGAAGCAGCGCTCAGAATGACGACGCGGAGCATTTTTCCACTCGACTGCTGGGTATCTAGGTATCTCGGAACACAAACTGAAGACGCGTCAGGACTCGCAGGAGACAGCTTCGGGCCATTCGTGGCGCACAATCGGCAGGAGAAACTGTTCCAGGCGGGCGCTCTCGGACGTTGCAAGCTTATCGAGCTGGACGCCCATCTGATTCTTGCCGACCGTCCGCATGATGGAGCCCGAGCCGACGACCGGCCGGACTCCGGGCGTCAGGAACAAGCTCACCTGCGCGCGTGTTCCGGGCTGGAGGAGGCTGTCGGCTCTGACCAGCAAGCCGTTCAGGCTCACATCGATCGTTTCGCCCTCCACATCGTCGTGGCCGGAGGTGAGCCGGACCTTGGAGCGAAGCGGAACGCGCCGGAAACGCCTCCTCTCGTGCTCGACGACTCCCTGCGCTACCAGAATGAGTTTTGCCAGGCGCGCCGGATCGATGGGCTTGTACAGGAAGAAGTTTGCGCCGGCCTCAAAGCCTTCCGACAGGGCCGCGGGATCTTCATCGTCACTCAAAATGACGATGGGGGTTTTTTGATTGATGCCCGAAACGCGGATGCGCCGGGTGAGTTCGACCCCATCGGGAGAGGCCATTCGCAGGTCCAGTAGGATGATGCTGAATTTTTCCGCCCAAAGGTAACCGGCCGCAGAGGCGCTTCGCGTCAGGATCAGCGCTTCCATTCCGTGGGAGTGGAGGACGCTGCGGATGATCTGGCAGGTTTCCGCTTCGTCATCCACGATGAGCGCTCGGTTTTTGCTTTTCTTGTCCATGTTAGCGATGCGTTAGGAAGCCTTGGAGACCTCGTAAGATTGGATTTCTACGCCAATTCCGGTCCTGTCCGATGACCCGTTTTCCGCATCGGCGCGTACCACGCGTCCCTTGCAAATCCATTCCCGAGGGGCTTCCCCAGTAACTTCCTCGGGCATGCGGAAGGTGACCTCGAGAGCTGTACCGACCTGGAATGGCAGGTCGCTTGAGAAGTAGATGCCCCGAGACGACACATTTGTGGACTCCGCCAGCCGTACCGGAGCTCTGGGCAGGCCGACCGGTTGGACCCGGAGGGGAATCTTCAGGTTGTGCCGCGGGGCGAGACGGCGCTCGTCTGCTTTCATGATTGCTGCTCGTCGTCCTGACAAAATCCTGTCGCTGCACTTCCAGCACGGGAATGCAGTCTCGCTAACGTATCGGCGGGCTGGGAGTGGTTCTTTAGATTGCGCGACGAGGGGAGCGGCAGTTGTCAGGCGGCCCGGCGGGCGGTGTGGAGGACCACGCTGCCGAAATTCCAGGAGGCGATGCGAACATCTGCGAAGCCTGTTTTCTCCATCAGGGCGGCGAGCTCGCGGGGCGCCGGGAATTTTGCGACGGAGCCGGGGAGGTACGCATAGGCTTCGCTGTTGCCGGAGATGGCTCCGCCGATTCGCGGGAGGATGTGGCGAAAGTAGAAGCGGAAAATTCCGGCCAGCGGGCCGCTGCCGGGCTCGGTGAATTCGAGGATGCCGACTTCCCCGCCCTGCTTCAGCACGCGGGCGATTTCCCGCAGGCCGTGTTCGTAATTGGCGAGGTTGCGAAAGCCGAAGGCTGTGGTGACGAGATCGAAGCTTGCATCTGGGAATGGGAGATTCAGCGCGTCGGCCGCGGCGAAGATCGCCGCGCGGCTCGCGCTAGCCGCCTTGTCGCGGGCGCGTTCCAGCATCGGCTCGACGAAGTCGCTGCCGATTACGGGTGAGCGCTGCGCGGCTTGGGGCGCGCCGAGCGCGGAACGGCGGGCGCGATCGAGTGCGAAAGCCAGATCGCCTGTGCCGCAGCAGATGTCGAGGATTCGCGCGTCTGCGCGGCCCAGAATCGGGAGGAAACGCTTCGCGGTCCGCCAGCGCCAGACGTGGTCGAGGGAGAAAGAAAGTAAATGATTGAGAAAATCGTAGCGCGGGGCGATGCCGCTGAACATCTGCCGGACACGCGCGGCGGCTTCGCGTTCGTCGCGGACGCCCTCCGGGCGCGTGCCGGGGACCTTCTCGACTCGCGGGTCGCTGCGGGGCTCGATTTTTGGTTCCAGCTTTGGCGCGGGCATCGAAATCAAAATCTCAGTGGCGGTCTAGAGTCCGGCGTCCGCGGCGATTACCGGTAGTTCGGCGAATGCGCGGGAGACGATTTGCCACGGAACGTCGATGCCCCATTCCGTCTTGCCGATGCGGCGGGGGAGCACCCAGCGGACGCGTCCCGCGCGGGCCTTTTTGTCCCCGGCCAGAATGGGCCGCAGTTCCGACGCCTTGATTTTCCCGAGTCTGGGCAGCGGGCCGATGCTTGCTACCAAGCGAATGATGCGAATCGCCTCCGCGTCGCTCAGCTTGCCGGTGCCGACAGCCATCAGGGTCGCCGCAATCATCCCCCAGCCGATGGCTTCCCCGTGCAGGAAACGCTTATAACCCGTGACCGCTTCAAGCGCGTGGCCGATGGTGTGGCCGAAATTCAGGATTTGCCGCAAGCCGCCTTCGCGCTCGTCTTTAGTAACAACGCGAGCCTTGATGGCGGCGCAACGGGGAATGATCCAGCCGAGCGCGGTGGAATCGCGGCGCAGCACCGCGGGCATGCGGCGTTCGAGGAACCGGAAGAGTTCCGCGTCCGCGATGACGCCGTATTTCACCACCTCGTAGAGCCCCGAACGAAATTCGCGGTGAGGAAGCGTATCCAGCATGTCCGGGTCGGCAAGGATGAGCTTCGGCGGGTAGAAAGAGCCGACCAGATTCTTCCCTTCCGGCAGATTCACGCCCGTTTTGCCGCCGATCGCGCTGTCCACCTGGGCAACGAGTGTCGTCGGGATATGAATGAGGCGCACTCCGCGAAGATAACTCGAGGCAGCGAACCCGGCGATGTCACCAACCACGCCTCCGCCGATTGCGACCAATACCGCGTGGCGGTCGGCGCCGGCGAGGATGAGGTTACGAGAGATTGCTTCCACCGCAGCGAGGCGCTTTGCGGACTCCTTATCGTCGAAAAGAATCGGCTGCCTGGCGCCGGGAAGCGTCCGGGCGAGCACGCCGCCCCAGTGGCGCCACACGCGCGGCGAGGAAAGAACGAATACGCCGGTTGCGTCGCCCAGGCGCTTGATCAACTTGGGAGCTTGTGTAATGGCACCGCGAAAACACTGGAAGGTGTAAGAACCCGCTGAGCTTTTAATTTGGATCGTTGGCATTTGTCGCGAAGAAATGTAACACAATTCCTCGCATCATTCGGACCGACGGGCGCTAATGAACTTTAGACGTTTCAGCCCTCGAGAGCCCTATTACGTACACGGTTACCCAAACGATGATGGCTCCAGGGATGATGGAGGGCACAAAGTAGCTGAGAACGATTCCTCTCGAAACCATTCCAAGTGTTACCACGCTGTAAGCAATCGCCAGTCCGACACACGATATGTAAACGGAGGCGATCGAAGCGAAGAGCCTCGCGTAGGTTTTGGTACTGTTATGCGAGCAATTCACCCAATAAACTAGAGGGGCA
>JBEKTG010000247.1:0-5630 GCA_049516275.1 Candidatus Acidiferrales bacterium | reverse complement strand
CGAGACCTTTTCGCGTTCGATCAAATCGAGCAGGCTTTCCGGATCGAGATGCGGCCCCGGCAACACGAGTTTGGCGCCCATCATTGCGGCGGCGAACGGGGTTCCCCAGCCGTTGGCATGGAACATGGACGATGCCAGGAGAATCGAATCGGAGTTGCTCACGGCGAAGCCGTCGGAAAGGCACGCCAAGAAACTATGCAGCACCAAAGACCGATGCGAGTACAGGACTCCTTTTGGCTTGCCGGTGGTGCCGGAGGTAAAGCACATGGCGGCGGCCTGGTTTTCGTCGATGTCGGGGTAAGCGAATTCGTTATCCGTGTCGGAGAGAAAGGATTCGTAGCTCTCGAAACCGAGGGTGGTGCCGTCCGGAAGCGCTGCACCACAGAAGGGAACGCAAAGTACGCGCTCGAAGGGGACGCTTGCGCGGATCGATTCATAGGCGGGCAGCAAGGCATCGTCGACAATCAAGAAGCGGTCGCGGGCGTGATTGGCGATGTAGGCGAGTTCGTCCGGATGGAGGCGGCAATTCAGCGTATGGGTCACACCGCCTGATGCCGGGATGCCGAAGTAGCACTCGACATGCGCCGAATGGTTCCACAGGAGGGTGGCGACCCGATCGCCCGGCTTCAAGCCGGCGAGTTCGAGCGCGCGGGCCAGCTTCCGCGCACGCAGGTATATGTCGCGATACGTGGTCCGGAAGAGCGAACGGTCGGGGCGGCGCGATACGATTTCTACATCGCGAAAAATTCTGCCGGCACGCTCGAGAATGGCGGTGAGAGTTAGAGGGAAATCCATCATCAGCCCCTGCATCGGCTTCCTCCAGGCTTTCGAGTGGGGCAAATCCTATCATTTCAGAGCGGCATTCGCATCGCCGGGCGATTCGGTGGACGCGGGGCAGCGCGGGAGGCGGCGGTTGACTGGCGAGGGCGGTTTGCAGCAAGATGCTGCTGAGTTGCTGGAGCGCTCGCTTCAGACCGGAGAGCCGGCACCTGCCGGCGGCTAGCGGCCGAGATCCTGCTTCTTCAGCCTCGCGTGGCCCTTCGTTTGACCGGGGGCACAAGGAGCACGACAGTGAAGAAACTCTACGTGGGGAATTTGTCGTTCAAGGCTACGGAAGATCAGGTGCAGGCGCTGTTTTCGGAGATCGGAGTGCAGCCGGATTCGCTCACGCTGCTTCGCGATCGATTTACGGGGCAGCCTCGCGGGTTCGGTTTCGCGGAGGTAGGCGACGATGCGGAAGCGGAAAAAGCGATCGCGGCTTTAAACGGCAAGGACTTTCTCGGACGAGCGCTGGTGGTGAACGAAGCGAGGCCGCAGCGTGAGGGCGGCGGAGGCGGCGGGGGCGGGCGCGGAGGGTATGGCGGCCACGGCGGGGGTGGAGGCGGCGGACGCGGCGGGCATGGTGGCGGAGGCGGTGGTGGCGGGCGTGGAGGGCGAGGAGGCGGCGGTGGAGGTGGCGGGTACGGTCGGGACCGTTAAGATATTTGCTCGAATCAAGCAAATTTCGACCAGCGCGGACCGACCCTTGACACCGAAGGGTCGGGCACCCGCAGAGACAGAAGCAGATACTTCGTCGCTGAGCTCCCACTCGGTGGCGTGATTTCTACGCTATGGCTGTTTGCTGTTTATTGGCTGGGACCAGCGGCTTGGGTTCGCTGGCTTCCACGTTTGACCCGTTGTAGACAAACCTCTCGATAGTTGTTCCCCGCAGGCCTTGCCGGATCAGGTCCGTTACGTTTAGTTTGCTTTCGGCTTCATCGAGATCCTTTGGGCTGGCGTAGAGGGAGGGCTTGCGCGGCATGAAGACTGGGCAGCAATCGTGAAACGGTTCGGAGGAAATTTCGTAGGTGCCGATCTTGTGGGCGGTGGCGAGGATGTCCATTTTGTCTGTGCCGATCAACGGGCGAAATACGGGGATCCGGGCGGCGGCGTCTACGGCGACCAGGTTCCGGAGGGTTTGCGAGGCGACCTGGCCCAGGCTGTCTCCGGTTAGCAGGGCCAAGGCGTGGTCGCGGCCTGCTAGCACCTGGCTTATTCGCAGCATCATTCTGCGATAGAGCAGGATGCGGCTCTCCTCGGGCGCGTAACGAACGATCTCCCGCTGGATTTCTTCAAACGGAACGCGATACAGCTTGGCGCGGAATTGATAGCGGACTAACTGCTTTACCAGCCCGCTCGCTACGTGCAGGGACGATTCGCCCGGCCTTGCGCCCGTGCCGTAAAAATGAATGAAGCTCAGGTGCGCGCCGCGCTTCATCATGTGGTATGCGGCGATGGCCGAATCGTATCCGCCTGAGAGCAGGCAGGCGATGCGGCCGGCGGTGTTGGCGGGCAATCCGCCGGGGCCGGGAATTTTTCTGGCGTAGACGAGCAGCGGACCGGGAGTGACTTCTACGTGGCAGGTGATTTCGGGATCGGTCAACTGCACTTTCGGGGTGCGGCCTTGTGCGCTGAGCCGGTCGAGCAGGAAGCGGCCGATGGCGGCTTCCATTTCCATGGTGCCGTGGGGGAATGTCTTATCGCTGCGCTTCACCCGCACCGCAAAGTTGCTGAAACGCAACGGCTCGATTTCTTCCCAGGCGGCTTCGCAGACGGCTTCCATGCTGCGTTCGACGGGCCTTGCCACGGCGTAATAGGCGACGCCGAGAACGCGCTCGACGCGCGCTACGGCTTCCTCCACGGACGCCCCTTCACGCAGCCTAACCAGGAAACGATCGCCGGGCTGCTCGATTCGTTGCACCGGAATTCCCTGCAGAGAGTGGCGCAGGGCGGTGAAAAGCTTTCCGAGAAAAAATCTCCGGTTGCGGCCTTTCAGCCACAGCTCGTGGTAATGGACGACGATGACCGGGGTACTCATGGAATTTTATTGGCGATCAAATAATGCTGTAACGCCGATAGAGTATATCAGGGTATATCGGGGCCTATCGGGCATCGTGATGCGCAGGCGGCGCCGCGATTTTTCGGTCAGATCAGAACGGCTATAGGGCACAGTACCCGCTCCGGACTGGCGCGTTCGTAACGTGCGATAACTCTATGGATACATGCAGGATTGGGAGGCGACAATCCACAGGTACGAGGGTTAGAATTTGCCACGGCCTGGGGATTCACAGCTGGGCCGAAATATTCATGCTACCCAAAGAGCTCGTGTCGCATCCAAAGCACTGAACGCGGAGGAGCCCATGTGGAACCGGCGAGACTGGGATGATTTCTTCCATATCGTAAAGAGGCGCGGGCAGATGAACCGTCCGCCGCGGCCGGTACATCGATCCTTGCGCAACCGCCTGACTCCTGCGGAAGGTTATAGTCTGGCTGAGCTGGATGACGCGGGCCTGAGCATTGAGCAGGCTGAGATGCTCGGTTTGCCTGTGGACGCGGGCCGCGTGGGCGCTTATGGACCGAATGTTTCGGCGCTGCGTGATTATGTGCGGGCTACGCGTTCGCGGATGTAGGCCGGGCCTATCTCGCGGCGACCTTTGGAAATCCTCGATTAAGATTTTTGCCAGAATCTTGCTACCGCTGCGTAATCAGGGTCGTCTTTCGACGCGTCCTTGACGGCGCTGTACGTTGCGAATGCGGCGGCACCTGCCGGCAGTTCAATTCCCGCTTGGCGCGCTAGTTCGAGAGCCAGCCGGATATCCTTGTGCATTAGGCGCAGAGGGAAACTGGCTGGGTATTCATTTTTGAGGATGAGGGGCGCTTTCACGTCGAGCAGGGCGGAGCGGCCCATGCTGGATTGCAGCACCTCGCTCAGGCGCTCTCCTTTGATTCCGGCGGAACGGACTAGCGCCATCGCTTCCGACAGCGCCTGTACTTCGAGAGCCAGGATCAGGTTCATTGCGAGCTTTACGGTTTGGCCCGCGCCGCTTGGGCCGAGCAGGAAAAAGCGTTTGCCCATCGCTTCGAACACGGGCTTCACGCGCTCGTACACTTCGGCTTTGCCGCCGATCATGAAGACGAGTTCGCCCTTTTCGGCGCCCCAGGTGCCGCCGGTGACGGGGGCGTCGAGGAAATCTACGCCGCGTTCGGCGCAGGCGGCAGCTTCGCGCCGCGCGAGGTCCGGCGAGATCGTGCTGGAGTCGATGAAGGTGCTGCCGCGACGCAGGCCTTCTAGCGCGCCGTGGGGTCCAAAGACAACCTCTTCCAGAGCCGGGGGATCGCTGACAATCGTTACCAGCACATCCGCCTGGGCGCCTACCTCGCGCGGATTCGCGGCGAGCTTCGCGCCTTCGCGAACTAGATCGTCCCCTTTGGATGGAGTGCGATTCCAGACTACTAGCGGGAAGCCTGCTTTCAGCAGGTTTCGCCCCATCGGCTTGCCCATCAAGCCGAGGCCAATCAATCCAACGGTCGGTGCCATTCATGCCTCCAGTAATGTTTACTTGTTTTAAGCAGCCTCAAGCGTGAGCTTCAAACCTACAGCTTTGGCGACGGCGTACAACGTGGAGAGGCGCGGATTCCCCTTGGCGGACAACGCACGATACAAGCTCTCTCGCTCGATGCCCGCGGCTTTTGCGACTTTCGCGATGCCGCGTGCCTGCGCCACGTGGCGAAGCGCAAGAAGAAGAACGCGCGGCTCATCGGTGTCGTCCAGAGCCGCGCGAAGATACTCTGCGGCAAACTGCGGGTCCTGACGGATTCGCCGAATCATCGATTCATCGTGCGAAATACTCGTTCTCCCTTTCATAGCTTTTCGGTCCTGGTTTCGTAATCGCCATTGTAATGTCTAGATCACAGGCGAATCAAACGGGGGAGAATTCGACGCGGTGGCGCTGCGGGTCGATGCGCTCGGCGCGAACGCGGATGCGATCGCCGATGCTGTAGATGCGCCGGGGGCTCGAGGCGCGCGAGCGCCGGTGATGCTCGCAGACGATGGCGTGATCGCGGTCGCGATAGAGGCATTGCTGCCCGGTAAACTCCTCCAGCCTGTCGATGCCGACGAGGCCTTCCACGAAAATATCGACGAGTTCCACGAAGAAGCCGAACTTCTGCACGGAAACGATCAGCGCGTCATATTCCTCGCCGAGATGGCTCTCCATGAACTGGGCGGTCTTCCACTGGACGAGTTCGCGTTCGGCAGCGTCCGCGCGGCGCTCCGCTTCGGAGCTTTCCGAGGCGATGCTCTCGAGTTCGGCGCGGCGGTAGGGGCCGAGCATCGGCACGGATTCTTCCTTGCCGGCTTTCACAACGATGGCGCGGGGGGCTTGCGCCGTGGGATTTTCGAGCGCCCATTTCAGGATGCGATGCACGATGAGGTCGGGATAGCGGCGGATGGGAGACGTGAAATGGGTGTATTCCTGGACGGCGAGAGCGAAGTGACCCAGCGCGTCGGCGGCGTAACGGGCCTGCTTCAGCGAGCGCAGCATCAGGTAGGAAAGGATGCGCTCTTCGGGCTTTCCGGCGATTTTTTCGGTGAGCCGTTGGTAGTGCTGCGGGAGGATATCGATTTGCTCGGGGGGCAGTGACACCGTCATGGGACGCGTGCGGCCGCGGCCTTTGCGTCCGGCGCGCGCGGCGGCTTGTACCTGGCCGTGCTTCACGGCGATGCGGCGCTCGGCGAGATCGTCTACGCCGAGAGAGTAGCCGAAGGCGTGGGCTAGTTCTTCAAATTCGAGGACCTTTTTGGGGTCGGG
>JBEKTG010000246.1:0-6784 GCA_049516275.1 Candidatus Acidiferrales bacterium | reverse complement strand
GTAATCCCCCGCCGCTTTTCCTCTACCAGGCGGTCGGGGTGCGTGCCGGTCAGCGCCTCGACGAGCGCGGACTTTCCGGGGTCGATATGGCCTGCGGTTCCGACGATGACGTGTTTGACGTCCATGGCGCGATTGGCAGGCTGATGCTAGCGGAGTGGAGGAACGCGGTCAAACCGGCGTCAGGAGTGGCGGGAGGAAGCCGCCGAAGCCATTTCTTTGGCGATGGCCAAGGCAGCCTTTCGTGGGTCGGGAGGGCCAGTTATCGGGCGGCCAACCACGAGATAGTTCGCTCCGCACCGGATCGCTTCAGCGGGAGTGGCCACACGGGATTGATCGTTTGAGGAAGAGTCCGAGGACCGAATCCCGGGAACTACAATCAGGAACTTGGGGCCACAGGCGGCGCGGATCGCCCGAACTTCGTGAGCGGAGGCTACTACCCCGTCGAGGCCGGATTGTTGGGCGAGGCGGGCCAGAGCCAGAGCGCGATCTCCCGGCGTGTCCGGGATGCCAATTTCTGTCAGGGCGGCGGCGTCCATGCTGGTAAGAATCGTGACGCCCAGCAGTGCTGGCCGCTTCTTCTTCCCCTGCACAGCTTCCCGGGCGGCCCGCATCATGGCGCTGCCGCCCAGGGTATGCACCGTAAGTAGCCGCAATCCGGGGAGTTGGGCAGCTGAGGCGACCGCTCCAGCCACCGTATTCGGGATGTCGTGGAACTTGAGGTCGAGGAATACTCCGAACCCCATCTCCGCGAGCTTCTCTACGGCCTGGGGGCCCGCCGCCGTGAACAGCTGGCTACCCACCTTTATCAGGCCCGCAGCGCCTCGCAGTTTGCGCGCCAAGGCACACGCGGGCCTGAGGTTATCTACATCCAGGGCAACGATTAGTTGTGACGATCCGGAGCGGGGCGTGACGGCACCTCGAGAAGTTCTACGCGGACCTTGGCAAGACCTCGTTCGTCGAAGCCGAGTCTGCGCGCAACTTCGTATGATACATCGAGTTCACGTCCTTCGACATAGGGGCCGCGGTCGTTGATCCGCACCACCTGGCTGCGGTGGTTGCGGGTGTTCACGACGCGAATGATGGAGCCGAGGGGCAGGGTGGGGTGGGCCGCCGTGGTGGCGTACATATCATAGGTCTCGCCGTTCGCGGTGGGCTGGCCGTCGAAGTCTTCTCCGTACCAGCCGGTCACGCATTGCCACACCGCCAAAGGTTTTACGCGATTCTTGGAGCTGGGGACACCGAAGGAACTATTACCCTGGAGCGAGGTTTCGAGTTGGGAGGGGTTGCTCGCGCTTGCGACTGTCGTGGGATTCACCGACGGCGTCAAAACGAGCAGACCCAACGCTAAAAATACCGACTGCAGGCCAACTAGAATCTTAGCACGCATAGGCACCTAACCTTTTTTGAATCAGCAAATTATATCGTTTCTGAAGCCCGCTATGCAAGCGTTTTAGACCTGCAGCGAGCCCCGTAACCTGCTGATTTCAAGTAGATTCTCGTCCCGGCACCACATTTCGAGTTGCTCCACAAGCTTTTCCGAGGCCTGCGGGTCCACGAAATGGGCTGTTCCCACTTCCGTTGCCGAGGCGCCTGCGACCATATATTCGCCCACATCGGTCGGGCTCTCAATACCTCCGAGCCCTATGATCGGGATTCGAATCACCCGACTCGCCTCGTAAACCAGTCTCATGGTTATAGGCTTGATGGCTGGACCCGACAATCCACCCGTCGTACTACCCAAACGGGACTTCCGGGTGTGGCTGTCCAGACACAGCGCGGGGTAGGTGTTCGCGATTACGACAGCGTCTGCGCCGGCCGATTCTGCCGCTTTTGCTGTAAGGCCAATGATTCCAACGGAGGGGGACAGCTTCACCCAGAGCGGCCTCTTCGCCGCCTTCCTGGCTGCAGTAACCACCTCGTTGATCTGTGCCGGATCGGTGCTGTACTCGATCCCGCCGCGTTCCACGTTGGGGCAGGAGATGTTCAGTTCGTAGGCGGCAAGGCCCGGCGCATCCTCCAGAACCCGGATCACCTCGACATAGTCCGAAATGCTGTGGCCAAAGACGTTAGCGATTAGGGCGGTGTCGTAGCGCCGGAGCGCGGGCAGCTTGTCGGCAACGAAGGCGCGTACCCCGATGTTCTGCAGCCCGATGGCATTCATCATCCCGCCGACGGTTTCGCACATTCGCGGGGCCGGATTCCCGGCCATCGGCTGCGCGGACAGGCCTTTTACGACGATTCCACCCAAGCGGTTGAGGTCAACCAGGTGGGCGAACTCGACGCCATAGCCAAAGGTGCCACTCGCGGCAATTATGGGATTTTTGAGGGAAACCGATCCGACCGAAACCCGGAGGTCAATCCCCTCGGGCTGCTCGGGCGGTGCGGGCCGTTTGAGCTGAGTCGGCTCCGTCAAACTCATTGGTGAAGAGTCTAGCACGCAAAGGGATGGGTGGAAGCACGTCTTTCTCCGATCCTGGTCTACCTCCCTGTGCAAAATTCACAGCGGTCTATGCTAGGATGATGCGCCCCAATGCGCGTCGTAGAGAAAAGACAACTGCTGTCCGCCGAAGAGATCGCCCGAACGCTGCGGAGGGTGGCCCACGAAATCGTGGAGAAGAGCGGCGGGGCGAAAGACCTCGCGTTTGTGGGCATCCGCCGGCGGGGAGTACCTCTTTCCCAGCGGCTCGCCAGGGAAATAAAGGGGTTCGCGCAAACCGACGTTCCGGTTGGCACGCTCGACATCACCCTCTACCGGGACGATCTTTCCACCGTCGGGGCGCAGCCGATCGTGCAGTCGACCGATATCGACTTCACCGTCGATAATCGCGACCTGGTGGTCGTGGACGACGTTCTTTATACCGGGCGCACCATCCGCGCAGCCATGAACGGCCTGTTTGACCTGGGGCGCCCGAAGCGGATCCGGCTCTGCGTTCTAATTGACCGCGGACACCGCGAGTTGCCGGTGGAAGCTACCTTTATAGGCGCCACCGTCCAGACGAGAGACACGGAAATCGTGGAAGTGCGCCTGCAGGAAATCGACGGCGAAGAACGCGTGATGCTGGTGGACCGGGTTCCCTGAAGGCAGTTCCAACAATTCTTACGAAGGCAGATCCCTTAAAGGCAAACAGTGCTCCAGCGGCTGCAGCACCTGCTCGATATTGAAAGCCTCAACACCGAGCAAATCAATTTCATCCTCGACCAGTCAAAGCCTTTCCAGGAATTCCAGCGGCATCCCCTAAAAAAACTGGCCACGCTGCGCGGAAAAACGGTTGCGTTGGCGTTTTTCGAGGCGTCCACGCGCACCCGCATCAGCTTTGCCACCGCAGCTTCGCGGCTCGGCGCGGATACCATGAACCTGCAAGCAGAGTCGTCCAGCCTGAAGAAAGGCGAGTCGCTCATCGATACGGTGCGCACGCTGGAAGCGATGCGTCCCGATGGCATCGTGATGCGCCACAGCTCTTCCGGTGCGGCCGCATTCGTGGCCGAGCGGATCGCGGTGCCGGTGCTGAACGCGGGAGACGGCACGCACGAGCATCCCACCCAGGCGTTGCTGGACGCGCTGACCATTCGTGATCGCAAGGGGCAGCTCGACGGATGGAATGTCACCATCCTGGGGGACATTCTGCACAGCCGCGTGGCGCGCTCGAATATCCATTTGCTCGGCAAGTTTGGCACGCGGATCACGCTGTGCGGGCCGGCAATGTGGATTCCGCGCCAACTGGAAG
Organism: Candidatus Acidiferrales bacterium; assembly: GCA_049516275.1. GTDB lineage: Bacteria > Acidobacteriota > Terriglobia > Acidiferrales > UBA7541 > Palsa-295. Next base: position 3,059 of record JBEKTG010000246.1, on the reverse strand, counting down.
AACTCGCGCCCGGCCTGCGCCGGACCACCCGCATCGAGGAAGGTCTCGACGAAGCAGACGTGATCATGGTGCTTCGCACGCAGACGGAGCGAATCCACGAGCCCGCGCTCGCGACCGACGAATACGTGCTGGGATACCAGCTCACGGAAGACCGGTTGCGCCTCGCGCGGCCGGACGCCCTCGTGATGCACCCTGGGCCCATGATCCGGGGCCTTGAAATCGATCCGGCGGTCGCCGACAGCCCGCAGTGCGCCGTGCTCGAACAGGTGACCAACGGCCTCGCCGTGCGCATGGCACTGCTCTACCACCTGATCGGCGGCGCCCCCGTTGACGCGCCGCACCCCGCAAAGGAACGCTCGAATGCTGCTGATTAAGAATGGCCGCGTGCTGGACCCGGCAACCAAGACAGATGCCTTGCTCGATGTGCTGCTCGATGGAGACAGAATTTCGCGCGTGGCGCCAAATCTTTCGGCGCCCGATGCGGAGGTTTTCGACGCCACCGGCTTGATTGTTGCCCCCGGATTCATCGACCTCCACTGCCACTTGCGCGAACCCGGGCAGGAGCTTTCGGAAACGATTGAGACCGGAACACGCTCGGCCGCGCGCGGCGGCTTCACGGCGGTCTGCTGCATGCCGAACACCGTGCCGGTCAATGACAATGCCTCGGTGACGCGCGGAATCGTGGAGCGGGCCGACGCGAAGGCGAGCGTGCGAGTGTGGCCCATCGGCGCAGCCTCGATTGGGAGCAAAGGCGAAGCGCTCGCGGAAATCGCCGCGATGAAAAGCGCCGGCATCGTGGCCGTGAGCGACGACGGTAAACCGGTAGCGACCGCACGGCTTATGCGCCAGGTGATGGATTACTGCAACTCGCTCGGCTTACCTGTGATCGACCATTGCGAAGATCCATCGCTTTTTGCCGGCGGAGTTATGCGGGAAGGGCGCCAGTCCGTGAAACTCGGGCTCAAAGGCATCCCGGCGCAATCGGAATCGATCTGCGTAGGGCGCGACGTGGAAGTGGCCGCGCTTACGGGCGCGCAGTTGCATATCGCGCATATGTCCTCGCGAGGTTCGCTCGAATACGTCCGTTCGGCGAAAAGGCAGGGGCTACGCGTAACCTGCGAAGTGACGCCGCATCACTTTACGCTGATCGACGAAGATGTCCGCTACGATTCGCACTACAAAATGAACCCGCCGCTGGCTTCCCGCGAGGACCGCGACGCGCTGATCGAGGGCCTGGCGGACGGCAGCATCGACGCCATCGCCACCGACCACGCGCCGCATCATCCCGCGAGCAAGGACGTGGAATTCGACCGGGCGCCTTTCGGCATCACCGGGTTTGAAACGGCGCTCGCGCTGGGATTGAGCGAGCTGGTGCATCCTGGGCGGATGCCGCTCGCGCGCCTCGTGGAATTGTTCACCAGCGGGCCCGCGCGCGTACTTGGCATCGAGCGAAAGATTGCCGAGGGGCAGACCACCGACGTCACGATTTTCTCAACCGATCATTCCTGGACGTTTCGCGCGGCGGATTCTCCCAGCAAGTCGCGCAACACTCCCTTCGATGGCCGGACCTTCCGAGGAGCGCCGATGGCCACAATCGTGGCCGGACGCATCGTTTACAAACTGTAGCTTTGGAAATCAGGCGTTGCTGCTGACGGCAGCCGCCGGGCCTGGAACCGCAACCGTAGCACTTTCCAGAAGGCCTTTAACCACCCGCAGGAGATCGTCGCTGGCGTTGCTTTTCGACAGGCAGGCAATCGGAGTCGTGGACGGTAAAAACCAGAACCTTCGCATGCGGAACGTTGCGAAGTATCTGCCGCACGGCCGCGAGCCCATTCAGAGCCGGCATGTTGATGTCCAAAATCACCAGGTCCGGCCGCAGGTGGGTGGCCTTTTCAACGGCATCGCGGCCGTCGGTGGCCTCGCCGCAGATTTCCCAATCGGCTTCCTTTTCCAGCATGGCGCGAAGGCCGCGGCGGAGCATTTCGTGATCATCGGCGATCAGGATCTGCTTGCGAGATGCGCTTCGATGCGGAATCGGTATCGTGGGCGAATGGCTCGCGGTTGACAAAGCAGGGCTGACAGCAGGTTCCGGGCCTGCGACTGGCTGTGTATGTCGTATCGGAAGCGTGGCGGTGACAAGCGTTCCGTCGTTCGGGCGGGAGGTGATCACCAGGTTTCCCAATAGTTGCCGCATGCGTTCCTTCATGCCTTGTATTCCCACCCCGAGCGGAGCGGCCTTCCCTGCCGCAGCGCTTAGCGTGGCGTGGTGCATGCCCTTGCCAAAATCCCCGATTTGCACTTCGATCCCGCCGCCCGAGACTCTTACTCGCACAAACGCCTTCGGGCTGCCCGAGTAGCGGTGCACATTGGTAAGGCTCTCCTGAATTACGCGGAAGAGCGTAACCTCCACGTCGGGCGGGAGGCGTCCCAGGTCAGCGGAGATGTCGACCTTCACGCGAATGCCCGTTCTCCGCTCGAAGCCTTCGGCGTACCATTTCACAGCCGAAGCCAGCCCCAGCTCATCCAGCAAGGGAGGATGCAGCAGGTAAGAAAGAGTGCGGATTTCTTCGCCTACCTGTTTGCCCAAGCTGGCACATTCAGTGAGAATGCGCCGCGACTCTTCATCCAGTCCTGAGCTTTTGGCGCTTAACACCTGCGACAGATTCATCGACTGCACGGCCAGCTTCTGGCCGGTGACGTCGTGCAAATCCCGCGCGATGTGGCGGCGCTCCTCATCCTGCAGCTTGAGCAAACGCGCCGAAAGCTGGCGAAGGGACTCCTCATTGGAACGAAGCGCATCGTTCGCTTCGACCAGTTCGGTCAACTCCGTAGCGACCACGCAGACGGTGGGCGGGTCGGAATCCTTTACAGGGGAGACAGCCAGACGGACCAGCCGGGACCGGCCGTCGACCGCGTCCAGACTGATCTCGCCTTGCACGTTCCTGGAGAGTCCTGTGGAGATCAGGCCGTCCAATTTCTCGCGATCGCGCGCGGAAACCTGTTGCTGCAGAGGAGTTCCGATGAAATTCTCCGCGGGGATTCTGAGAATGGCAGCCAGC
>JBEKTG010000245.1:0-5667 GCA_049516275.1 Candidatus Acidiferrales bacterium | reverse complement strand
GAAATCCTCGTCAATGAATCAACCGGGGGATCGATAGCGGAAACAACGGCTCATAGAGGCGGATGAGAGGACCGGCTCTTCCATCCAAAGGGCCGCATGCCCGAAAAACGCGCTTACGGCTCACTTATGGCAACTATGATAGTCTCAACCATGCCTTCCGCATCAAGAAGCGCATCGCGCAAGCTCGGCCGGCCCCTCCGCAAAGTCTCTTCGAAAAGCCCTGGTTTCGACGCGAAAATGTTTCTCGACTCAGCCGGGCTGGGACGAAAGATCAAGACATTTCGAGAGAAAGAGACCATCTTCACGCAGGGCGATCCCGCCAATCGAGTCATGTACATCCAGGAAGGCAGCGTGAAGCTCACGGTGGTTAATGAGACCGGGAAAGAAGCCGTGGTGGCGATTCTGGGACCCGGTGATTTTGTCGGGGAAGGCTGCCTTGCCGGACAGTCCGTCTGTATGGCGACTGCGATTGCGATTGTGCCGGCCACGATACTCGTCATCGAGAAAGACGAGATGGTGCGCGCGCTGCACGCGGAGCACGAGTTCTCCGACCGCTTCATCGCTTACATGATCGAGAGGAACCTGCGGGTTGAGGCGGACCTGATCGATCAGCTCTTCAGCTCTACCGAGAAGCGGCTGGCTCGCACACTGCTGCTGCTCGCGCGTTACGGCGCGGAAGGCCAGCCTCAACAGGTGCTTCCCAGGGTCTCGCAGGAAATGCTGGCGGAGATGATTGGCAGTACGCGGTCGCGGGTGAATTTATTCATGAACAAATTCAAGAAGCTGGGCTTCATCCGATACGACGGCGGAATCCACGTGAACGATTCGCTGATGAGCGTTGTCCTGTACGATTAGTTCCCTTCCGTTTTATGCACTGGTTCGTCCCGCACCTTGCCCTTCGGCGCGCTCAGAACAAGTCCCCGCGAATTGTGCGCCACAATCCCGCCCAACTGCCTCGCGCGGAGCGGTTAGCCCTTTTCTTTGATCCGGGCAGTTGTCTCGAGTTCGGTCGTGACGGTAACCTCGACGTGCTGGCCCTTTTTAAGCCTTACATCATCGCCATGTTCGTCGGTCAAGGTATTCTTAATGCGCAGATCCCGATAGCGATGGTCAGCACCATGCACGGCAATCTGAGCCTTTCCCGGCTGGCTCCGGCGGGGAGATGGGATGATTCTGTTGACGGCCCCCGGCATGGTGACGCTTGGGTGCTCTCGAATCCGCGCAGTGTCCAAATTCAGTTCCGCGATTCTCGCGGACCTGGCAATGCGCGGCTTCGCCATTTCCTTCCTGACGCTGGCGCGTGTCGTGTTGTTGAGCTTCTTTAGTTCCTTTTTGGTTTTGCTCATATACCCATCATGATATTGCGATGGACGCTATGCAGTCTCATTTCGCACAGTTGCGGATATGCAGCCTGATGGGGAACGGCGCCGGTTTTGCTGTGGCGTGATTTTCCGGGTGCCCGACCCTCCGGTGTTGAGGGTCGGTTCTCCCGCCCCCGCCTCGCGGAAGGTGGGCACGAAGATCAACCGAAAGACCGCAACAACGACCGCAACAAAGACCGACCCTTACAATTCGAAGGGTCGGGCACCCGGAAAATCGCAGTTACAGGGGCGCTGCGGTACAGCGCATGCCGGTGTTAATCTGCGAAGGTTTTCAGGAGAAGAGCTGCTGGCGAAGCGCGACGGTCTCTCCTGGTCTTATCCGACGGGGTTTACAAACGGCAATACCAAGCGCCAGCACGCCCAGCAGGCACGCGTGTTCAAGGGGGTTTCAGCGCCACCCATCAGCAGGCCAAATGGCCTGAATCCACGAATTGGATTGGATTCTTCATTCTGTCACGCGTACCCTCCCATCCTGCCTGAAATGGGCATTTTCTGAGAATCAGCAGCAAAGCAGGGTGATCGGTACCCTCGAGAGGGGTCGTCGTCATTGCGATTACTGCTCTCTCCCTATGAAACCCGAAACAAGCAGCGGACCTTCACGAACCGACAAGAAGTAACTTTGCGACTGCCATACCAGAATCTCCGGCGAATCCGAAGACTTCGGATCAAGCAGCCCGAAAACAAGAAAAGAGACACATGAAAGCCAAAAAGATGGCCGAGAAACACAAATTGAACGGGAAGAACGGCTCCGCGAAACCGACGAACGGAAGCCTCTCGATGGCAGGTCTGCTTGACGAACCCGTGCGCCCGAGCATTCCCGACCAGCTCGCCGCCCTGGAAGCGGATACAGAAAAGCGCGGCAAGAAAAAGCTGAAAGCCGAGAAGAAGGCCCAGAGAAAAGCCGCTGAGAATGGCAACGGCTCCGCCAAAGCGCCCTCGGGGCCGTTCCCCATGATCGAGCTCATCGACGAACAGGTGCGCACCAGCATTCCCGAGGAACTCGTCGCCAAGGTCAAGAAGGCCAAAAACAAGAAATACATCATCAGCTCCAACTATCCCTATCCGAAGCAGATGAAGAACTCGGAGTATCTGAAGAAGATCGAGCGGCTGCAGATCGAGCTGGTGAAGATGCAGGCCTGGGTGAAGGAAGTGGGCGAACGCGTGGTGCTGATCTTTGAAGGACGCGATGCCGCGGGCAAGGGAGGAACGATCCAGCGCTTCACCGAGAATCTCAATCCCCGGGGCGCCAAGGTGGTGGCCCTCGCCAAGCCCTCGGACACCGAGCGCGGCCAGTGGTATTTCCAGCGCTACATCGAAAGGCTGCCTACGAAGGGCGAAATCGTATTTTTTGACCGCTCCTGGTACAACCGCGCGGGCGTCGAACACGTGATGGGATTCTGCACGCCGCACGAGTATCTGGAGTTCATGCGCCAGACGCCGGAATTCGAGCGCATGATGGTGCGCAGCGGCATTCGCTTCTACAAATTCTGGTTTTCCGTGAGCCGCGAGGAACAGCTGCGGAGGTTTCTGGGCCGCGCGCGCGATCCCCTCAAGCAATGGAAGCTCAGCCCGATGGACGTGGAATCCCTCGGCCGGTGGGACTCCTACACCAAGGCCAAGGAAGCGATGCTCTTCTACACCGATACCGCGGACGCCCCGTGGACGATCGTCCGCTCCGACGACAAGAAGCGCGCGCGCCTCAACGCCATCAAGCACATCCTGTACACCATCCCCTACGCGGGCAAGGACAAGGATGTCGTCACCGCTCCCGATCCGCACATCATCGGCTCAGCCAAGGCGATCTACGAACACGGCGAAAAGACGCATTCGCACGCCACCGCGCACCATACGAACGGCGGGCACCATTCGCACGCCGAGGAGCATGCCCACTCCTAATTCGCGCTTCGCGATTCTGGGGGAGGCATTGCGGATAGCTCTGCGTCTGCGTGGGAGTTTGTGTGGTGTTGAGCTTACAGGTACCCGACCCTCGCGGGTTTTAAAGCACCAGCGCCTTGGGATCAGGCCAGTAGCAACGCAAAGCGGCGACACGCTGCCCATCAGGCATTGCGAGGACGGTGGAGCCGACGAACTGCGCCCCAGCCTTTTCGTAAAACCGACGTGCTGTTTGGTTTCCTTCGATCACCCACAGATAAATCCCCGTGCGTGGATCACGCGTTGCGACACGGCTCGCAGCCTCTGAGAGAAGCTTCCTGCCGATGCCTTGCCTCGTCAGTCCTGGAGCGACGTGCAAATTGTCGAGAAAAGCCCCAAAGGTGGAATCTTCTTCAGGGAACACGCAAACGAAACCGGCTAATCCGGAAGCCCTCTCTGCAACCATAACGAACATGGGCTTCCGAGATGTTCGGGAGAACCTTTCGCGCCACACCACTAGCCTGTCGCGGTGAGCGTCGTTCTGGAGATATTCGTCCGAAAGTACGCCACGGTATGCTGAGCGCCAGCTCTCGGCGTGCAGCTTCGCGACAGCTTCGGCATCTGCTTCAAACGCGTCCCGAACTAGCACAGAAGCGCTTGGCTGCATTCGCGCATTAGCGAGTCGTTCGCCCATTATATTATTGGGTTCGAGCGCAAGCGCCAGATGGTGGCAGTCGAGATGAAAGCCTTTTCGCAAGTACAAGCGATGGGCGTCGTGGCGAGTGTAGCCGGTGTCCAGGTGAACCGCACTGCACGCGTTCTCGCGTGCGTGCTGAATGAGCCAGTCGAGCAGCTGGCCTGCGTAGCCGTGCCTCTTTTCCGCCGGTAGCGTCACGAGATCGTCGATATAAAGAACTGCGCCCCAGGCCAGAAATTCGGCAAAGCGAAATCCAGCCGCGCTTTTCACAGTCCCCTCATGCCGGAGCGCGAGGATATGGTAGCCCTGGCCCTCCTGACGGCGAACCTGTGAGAGAAATCGTTCACGATCGAGATGTGGACGCAACACCTCGAAAAGCGGAAAGCAATCGAGGATATCGTCGTCGGAGCGAGCGAGAAATATTTCCGCCGTCGTATTTGTTGCAGACTCCTCGCAATTCCCCTCGCTGGTAAAGATTGCCGTCGCGGAGTTCCGTACCAGGTTCTGTTTCATGGTCCGGAACATACAACAGAATTCGAGGCGAGCAAGGGCCATATTGGTTCTGGCCGGTGGCGCAGCCTCTGATGCGAAGCGGAGTGAAGCGCTGACACTGGAGTCCCCGGCCGCAAACACCGCCGATCATCATTCACCCATCTACTCGTTGACCAACGGTTGAGACCGGTGACCAGCCCCGTTCCGTCCTGCGACAGGGTGCTCGCCGCGCACCGCTGAAAAATAATACGCCGGGGGAAACAATCCCGTGCGCGAGAACTCCGCGCCCAGCGCCCGCTTCACCTCGCGATACCAGTAATCGAATGTTCCCGGCGCGACGCCCACCAGCCGGATGGCTGTCTTGTACTCAAAGCTGCCCAGAAAATAAATCTCGAACAGCTTCAGCCTTCCCTTCCACTCAGGACGCCGCAGCGCGTGCCGCCCGATGCGCTCGAAGTCGGCCAGATATTCGCAAGCCCGCGCGCGGTCCGGCCGCCATTGATAGCCCGGCGATGGCGTCTTCAGATTCACCGAACGTATCGACGACGAAGTATCCTCCAACCACTCGCGCAGATTCCGGTACCGCCCGTGGCACACGTCAAATATCTCAACAGCTTTCATATGCGCCTCTCCTGAATTTCTTCCGCATCCTCCGCGTCATGTGCGTCCTCTGCTTCTTCTGCTTCTTCGGTCGCCTCAGTTGTCCCCGCGCGGAGGTTTCCCTCCATCGGCGAGCAGCGCCCCGATCTCCCACACCTCTTCCCCGCGCGACATTTCGTCCTCGATCGCCTCGACGCACGTTTGGAAGCATTCGCGCCAGCCCACCATGTACCCGCGCGCGTACTCTTCCGCCATGCACTGCTTTTGCCGGTGCGCGCGCTGCATCGCAAAAAATTGCGCCACTTCGAGCCTGGGCGATGCGAACGCGATTCGCGCGCGGTAGCGAAGCTCGCGCAGCGCTCGCGCCAGCCAGTTCAGCGGCGCGGGATAATACACGCCCACCCGCCTCCGCGGCTCATACCAGGCCATCCGCCATCCCCGCGGGATCACGCCGCCATGGCTCACTTCTTTTTTCAATCGCAGCAATTTCCATGCGCGCAGTTTCATGAACGTATGACCTCCGGGCCCGTCCCCACGGCGAGCTCCCGCCGCACCTCTTCGTCGCGCTGGACCCTCAGCAGTTCCCTCTTCCGAATTGCCTCGATGAAAAGCTGACGGTAGTCG
>JBEKTG010000244.1:0-5679 GCA_049516275.1 Candidatus Acidiferrales bacterium | reverse complement strand
TGGGGAATGATGGAAGGGATCGAAAGAACGAACAGGTGCCAACACCCAACCGTTGTATGCTGCCCGTGAATGCCCTCGCCCTCGTCGATATCCCCGCCAATGCCAGCGCTGGAGCGATCTTTCCCCTCGCCGAACCCCGTAGACGAGCTTCTTCCGTGGCGCTCGCTCTTTCTCTACGGCTGGCAGCACGTGCTCGTGATGTACGCGGGCACAGTGACGGTGCCGCTGGTTTTCGGCGCGGCGCTCAATCTTCCCGCGCGGCAGCTGATTGCCTTGATCAACGCCGATCTTTTTACCTGCGGGCTGGCTACGCTGCTGCAGTCGGTGGGCGTCTGGCGGTTTGGCGCACGACTGCCGCTGGTGCAGGGCTGCTCCTTCATCTGCCTGCCCGCGATGATTCTGATCGGGAAGCAGTCGGGCCTGCCGACCGTATATGGCGCGGTGATCGGCTGCGGGCTTCTGACGATACTGATCGCGCCGATCTTCAGCCGGCTGCTGCGCTTTTTGCCGCCCGCGGTGATCGGGTCGGTGATCGTGTGCATTGGGCTGTCGCTGATGCCCACGGCGGCATCGTGGCTGGCCGGAGGCAATCCGCAGGCCGCCGATTTCGGCAGCATCGTGAATCTTGCCCTGGGGATCGGGACGATCCTGATCACGCTCCTGCTCTATGGCTGCGGGCGAGGGCTGGTATCGAATCTGAGCGCGCTTCTGGGAATGCTGCTGGGCACGGTGGCGGCGATTTTAGCCGGCCGGGCTCATTTCAGCGAAGTAGCTGGCGCGAGCTGGATTGCCGTTCCGAGGCCGCTGCTGTTCGGCACGCCCAGGTTTTCGCTGATTCCGATCCTGGTGATGGAAATGGCCATGCTCGCGGTGATGATGGAAACCACCGGCAACTGCCTGGCGATCGGACGCATGGTCGATAAGCCCATGACGCCGCGCACGCTGGCCGACGCCTTCCGCGCCGACGGCCTCTCGACGATGCTGGGAGGGGTGCTGAACAGTTTCCCGTATAATGCGTACTCGCAGAACACCGGGCTGATCGCGCTTTCGAATGTGAAAAGCCGCTACGTTCTTTCGGCGGCGGGGATGATCATGGTGCTGATGGGTCTTTTCCCAAAACTCGGTGCGAGCATCGCGGGAGTGCCGAAGCCGGTGCTCGGCGGCGTAGGCCTCGTGATTTTCGGCATGACCATCGTCGCCGGAATTCAGGAAATCAGCCGCACGGAGTTTGAGGGCACGCGCAACGGCTTTCTGGTGGCCGTATCGATTGGGATGGGAGTGCTGCCGACGATGCTTCCGAGTCTCTTCGACCGCGTGCCCGCGGTTCTACGGCTGGTGCTGGGAAGCAGCGCCGTGCTGTGTGGTCTCACGGCGGTGCTGCTCAATATTTTCTTCAACCATTTAACGAAGCCGCTGACGCCAGTCGCCGTGGAAAATTCCCCGCCCTCGCCGGCCTCCTCGACACTGCCAGAGCCTTCCTCCTTGAACGAGCTCGCCCCATGACCACGACCAGCGGACCTGTCGAAGTGGGACCGACCGAAACTGACCTGCTGCATTTGCGGCGAGCGATCGCATTGGCCGTGCAGGCGCGCGCCGCCGGGCAGCATCCTTTCGGCGCCCTCGTGGTGGACGAGAGCGGGGAAGTGCTGGTTGAGGCGGAGAATCACTGCCGGCCTCCGGAGGGCGATCCCACGCAGCACGCCGAAACGGTTGCCGTGAGACGCGTCGCGCGAATGGCTTCGCGGGAGCGGCTGGCGCGGGCGACTCTTTACACCAGCGCGGAGCCCTGCGCCATGTGCGCGGGGGCGATCTACTGGGCGAATATCGGGCGGGTGGTGTACGCGCTCTCCGAGAGCAAGCTGCTCGAGATCACCGGCGCGAACGCGGAGAACCCCACGCTTTCGCTGCCGTGCCGCGAAGTTTTCGCCCGGGGACAGCGGCGCATCGAAGTCCTCGGCCCGCTTTTGGAAGAGGAGTCCGCGAAGCCGCACGAAGGATTCTGGCGCTGATGCGGAGCGTCGCAGCGACGGAATCGAGTTGCCGCCTGTGATTATTTGGCACGGGATTTGGGTTTACCGAACTTAAAAGCAAGGTATATTGGAAAAGTCCGGTTCGATTCGCATGGGCTATCTCTGCATCCACGGTCACTTCTATCAGCCTCCCAGAGAGAACCCATGGCTGGAGGCCATCGAGCTGCAGGACTCCGCCTATCCCTACCACGACTGGAACGAGCGCATCACCGCCGAATGCTATGCCACCAACGCGGCGGCGCGCATTCTCGACAACGCGGGACGCATCCTCAAAATCCTGAGCAATTATCCCAAAATGAGCTTCGATTTCGGGCCCACGCTGCTCTCGTGGCTGGAACTCCGCGCCCCTAAGGTCTACAAAGCGATCCAGCACGCGGACAAAGTGAGCCAGCGCAACTTCTCCGGGCACGGTTCGGCCATCGCCCAGGCGTACAACCACATGATCATGCCGCTGGCGAACCGGCGCGACAAAATCACCCAAGTCGTCTGGGGCATCCGCGACTTCAAGCACCGCTTCGGGCGGTTTCCGGAAGGCTTGTGGCTCCCGGAAACGGCCGTGGACATCGAGACGCTGGAGATTCTGGCCGAGCGCGATATCAAATTCACGATTCTGGCTCCTCGCCAGGCGCGCCGCGAGTCGAAAATCGGCGGACGCGTCTGGAAGGACGTGAGCGGCGAGCAAATCGATCCGTCGATGGCCTACAGCTGCCGCCTTCCTTCGGGGCGAAGCATCAATTTATTTTTTTACGACGGGCCCATTTCGCGCGCGATTGCTTTTGAGAACCTGCTGGCCAGCGGGGACCAGTTCGTCGACCGGCTGATGTGCGGGTTCGCGGAAGATGTCCGCTCGTGGCCGGAGCTGGTCCACGTGGCGATTGACGGCGAAACGTTCGGGCATCATCACAAGATGGGCGAGATGACGCTCGCGTTTGCTCTGGACCGGCTGGAAACCGCCGATCTGGCCAAGGTCACCAATTACGCGGAATACCTGGGGCTCCATCCGCCCATTCACCGGGTGGAGATATTCGAGAACACGTCGTGGAGCTGCATCCACGGCATCGAACGCTGGCGCGGCAACTGCGGATGCAATTCCGGCGGGCACCCTGGCTGGACGCAGGCTTGGCGCGGCCCGCTCCGAGAGGCGCTCGACTGGCTTCGCGACACACTCGCGCCGCAGTTCGAAGAACTGGCGCGGCCCCTGCTGCAAGACCCCTGGGCGGCGCGCGATGAGTACATTTCCGTGGTCCTCGATCGCTCGCCGCAGAACACGGACCGCTTCTTTCGCGAACACGCCGCGCGGGAGCTGGACGCCGCGGAGCGCGTCACCGCGCTGAAGCTGCTCGAACTGCAACGGAATGCCATGCTGATGTACACGAGTTGCGGCTGGTTCTTCGACGAGCTTTCAGGGATCGAGACGGTGCAGTGCATTCAATATGCCGGGCGCGTCGTGGATCTAGCGCAGCAGCTCTTCTGCAAGGACGTGGAACCTGCTTTTCTCGAGAGGCTGTCGCTGGCAAAAAGCAATCTTCCGGAATATGGCGACGGCGCACAGATATATGACAAGTGCGTGCGGCCCGCCGTGATCGACCTGCCCAAGGTGGCCGCACACTATGCGATTGCGTCGGTCTTCGAGCCCTCCAAGGAATTGAATCGCATCTACTGCTACGACGTGCAACGCGAGGACTATACCGTTCACGAAAAAGGCAGGAAGAAGCTGGCCATCGGGCGGCTGCGCGTCTCGTCGGCAATCACGTCGGAGTCTGCGCTGCTGAGCGTGGCGGCGCTGCATCTGGGGAACCAGCAGGTAAAAGTGGGAGTGCGGGAAGGCGCGAAGAATAACGAGGAAGACCAGGCGTACCTGGCCTCGGTGAAAGAGCTCGCGGAAAGTTTCCGCGATACGAGTGCACCCGAGATGGCCATGCGCTTTGACGTGGTCTTCGGGAAGGGCACCCATTCGCTGCGCTCGCTCTTCAAGGATGAACAGCGCAAGATACTGGAGCTGGTGCTGGCGCCGCTCACGGAAGAATCGGAAGCGGCGCACATCCAGCTTTATGAGCGGAGCGCCGACCTGATGCGCTTCCTGGCAGATTTGCACATTCCGATCCCCAAGCCTTCGCGCGCCTCCGCCGAATTCGCCCTGAACCACCATCTGCGAAGGGAATTTTTGAGCGAGGAGCCCTCTCTGGAAAGAGTGGCGCCGCTGATCGAAGAAGCCCGGGCCGCGAAAATCGATCTGGACGTGGCGACGCTCGAGTATGCCCTGCGCCGCCGCCTCGAGCAGATGGCGGAAACTCTTTCGGACCTGCGCTCCGATCCGGCGCCGTTGGCGCGTTTCCATGCGGCCGTGGAACTTGCGCGCGCGTTGCCGTTTCCGGTAAACCTGTGGCAGGTGCAGAACGTGTTTTACGACCAGCTCCGGTCGCTCACTCGCTCGCGGCGGATGAGCGCCGGGGAGCCGCCGCAGGACGCATCGCGCTGGGCGGGCGAGCTCGCGCGCGTGGGGGAGACTCTGCTCTTTACGCCGGAAGCCTTGAACCTGGTGTTCCATTCGACCGCAGCCGATTGACCCAGCCCTGATTTCCGAGTTTCATAAGGAGCGGCGCCGGTCGCCGTGACGGGAGTTCCACTGTGAGCACAACACCGGGTCCCGCGAGAATCGGGAACGCATTGAAGTCGTGGACGTTCACCATCCAGGACTATTCGCTGCTCGCCTTCCATTCCGTCCGCGACATTTTGGGAGACCGGTATTACTTCTCGAACGTGATCCAGCAGATGGACGTGATTGGCGTAGGCTCGCTGCGCATCGTCGTGGTGGCGCTCCTTTGCGTCGGCGGCGCGGTGGTCTTAAACTCGGCGGCGCAATTCACTCGCTTTGGCGAAACAGCTCTCACCGGAGACGCCGTTTCGCTGGCGTTGCTCCGCGAGCTGGGCCCCGTGTTCACCGCGCTGCTGATCTCCGGGCGGAACGCCACCGCCATGGCCTCCGAGTTGGGCTCGATGGTGGTCACCGAGCAGGTGGACGCCATGCGCGGATTCGGAATCGACCCCATTCGCAGGCTGATGACGCCCCGCGTGGTGGCCACCGTGGTCGTGCTGCCGTTACTTGTGGCGGTAGGGGACCTCTCGGGACTGCTCGGCGGATATCTGGCGGCCAGCATCACTCTGCATCTCACCGCGGCGCAATTCTGGAGCCGCGCCATTCGTGCCCTGGTATTTGGCGACATCTGTATCAGCTTCACCAAGGCCGTTGTCTTCGGATTCATCATCGCGACAGTGGGCTGCTACCAGGGTTTTCGCGTCAAGGGCGGCACCGAAGGCGTCGGGCGCGCCACCATTGCCGCGTTCGTCGAATCGTCGGTGATCGTGCTCGTGGTAGATCTTTTCCTCACCAAGTTTCTGCTGTACGCGTTCAATTTGGGATAAGGATTGCCTGAGTAGGGAAATCCAAAATCGGGCGTGGCGCGTACTCTGAGCAGGTGACTGCCATGAAGATAACAATCCGTGCCGGCCTGGTGGTTGCGCTGATTTCGGTCGTGGTAGCTTCCGGGGCTTCCGCGCAGAAACCTGTGGCTACGGCCGAAAAGCTCGCCTGGCAGCCGTGGTCGGATCAGGTGTTCAGCGACGCGAAGCGCACGCACCGTTTCGTGCT
>JBEKTG010000243.1:0-11526 GCA_049516275.1 Candidatus Acidiferrales bacterium | reverse complement strand
ATATCTATTCGCATGCCTACAACGCCACGAAAACGGGCCTGCCGATGATGAGAGCCATGGTGCTCGACTTCCAGGACGATCCCAGCACGCACAATATTCAAGACCAATACATGTTTGGGAACGCTTTTCTGGTCGCGCCCGTCTCTACCCCCGTGAACAAACGGACCGTTTACCTTCCCGCCGGAACATGGCATGAGTACGAAACGGGTAAGGAATTTAAGGGTCCGGATTATTTGCACGTTGAGCCGAGTCTGGACGTACTGCCCCTCTATGTGCGGGACAACTCGATCGTCCCTATGTGGCCGCACATGTCCTACATCGGCGAGAAGCCCTTTAGCCCTGTCACGCTCGATATCTGGCTCTCCTCGGATGCCGAGTTCACGGTCTACGACGATGACGAGAAGGCGCACACCCAGGAAATTGTAAAATGCCAGGCAAGCAGGAACGGTAGCCAGATATCCCTCAAGGTCGGCGCTTCTGGCAAGACCTACATCGCGAAGTTCAACAAGTCGAGCCGTCCGAAACATATAAGCCTGAACGGCAAAGATGTACCGCACGTCGCATCGCCGCAGGAACTAGAAAAGGTAGAGTTGGGGTGGTACTTCGATCCCGCCTCGGTGGTGTACGCGAAATTCAGCGTTCCCATCACGGGAGCGGAACTACGGCTCGGTTTATGAGTCTGCGCCTCGCTTTGTTCGATCAGCGGGGCTTGGGCTGACAGAATTGATTCTTCACTGCGAGGGTCTCGAAAAATGAAACTTTCCATTTTGCTGTTGGCCGTCTGCATCACCCTTTCCGTGGCGTCGACCGCGCCGAACTACACCGCCGAAAAAAGAGCACGGGGTCGATATCGTTCGCCTCACCGACGCCGCCGCGGGAATCGAGGTCGCCATTGCACCTTCCGTCGGAAACAGGCTGTACGAGATGAAAGTCCACGGAAAGAATGTGCTGGCGAGCGCCCCGGATGATGTCGTGGACTTTCAGAAGAGGCTGCAAACAGGAGGCATCCCCTTTCTGGCGCCTTGGGCCAATCGTTTAGGCGAAGAAGATTTCTGGGCCAACGGCAAGAAATATACCTTCAATATGACGCTTGGTAATGTTCGCGGGCCAGTCCCCATTCACGGTCTCGTAACCACGTCTCCGTTTTGGGAGGTGACCGAGGTAAAGGCGGACAAACAGTCGGCCCACATCACCAGCCGGTTCCAGTTCTGGAAGCACCCCGACCTGATGGCGCAATGGCCGTTCGCGCAGGAATACGAGATGACCTACCAGCTCTCAAAAGGCGAGTTGGAAACAAAGCTCGTCGTGACCAACCTCAGCGCCGACCCCATGCCGATCGTGCTCGGGTTTCATCCGTGTTTCCGCATCGAGGGCGTCGACAGAGATGAGTGGACCGCTACGATAGCCGCCCGCAAACGAGCGATCGCGGACGATCGCCTGGTTGCCACGGGCGAACTGATCCCCCTGGACATTCCCAACCCATTTCCTGTGAAGGGCCAGCACCTGGACACGGGCTTTACCGATTTCCAGCGCGACGCCGACGGCCTTGCGCATTTTTCCATTGAGTCAGGCGGGAAGAAGGTCGAGGAACTCTTTGGCCCCAAGTACCCGGCCACCATCATCTACACCCCGCCCGACCGGCAGACCGTCTGCTTCGAGCCGATGACTGGCATCACCAACGCCGTGAATCTCTATCACGAAGGGAAGTATCCCGGCTTGCAGATCCTGGCGCCAGGAGAGAAATGGACCGAGAGCTTCTGGATTCGGGCCAGCGGCATCTGAACAACGTCCCTCGAACAACGTCATCGGACCGGGTCCGGGATTGAAAAAATATAATTTGACACGCGGGAGTATTGGGAACAGACTCCGCTCGAATCCCCGATGGATCGCAGTCGAGGAGGCGGGCTCGTGGAAGCTCTCCCTTCGGAACCTCTGACATTGCAGTTTCCCGACTGGCAGCGCGCGTTTGAAGCCGCGATGCGCGAAACCGACCCAGCCACGCTTGCTGCGCGCCTTCGGGCCGCGAAGCTGGCTATTTTCTCTCGTTTGAAAACAAAAGCCGAATGTCCACCGGGATTTTTGGAACGCATCGCTTTGAACGACGCGATTCACTTGCTGCGAGTGTTACGAAGCGAGGGCGAGCCGGATACTTACTAGGCCAGGAGAACTGCGGAAGACAAACGACGACCGACTGGAGGCGAAAGTGGCGACCGAATCCAAGGTGATAGTTCCGAAAAGAGGTGACCACGTGCGCTCGACGCAGCACGAAGGGGCCTTTGAAGTGGTCGGCGTCAACGCGCTGATGCAGTCGGCAAATATCCGGCTGCTGGATGGCAGCGGGCCCGTGATCCCCAACGTCCCTTGGACCGCCTTGCGGCCGGCCGACAAGAAATAGCCTTTGCGACTGAAAAAGCCGGAGTGTTTCTGGAAATTCAAGCTGCCGGCGAGCAGATCCAGTTGAAAGGCACGATCCGCAGAAGCTTGATTCGGGACGCCTTCCCGCGCCACCGGCACTCCGGACATTGGATTTCCTCACCCGCAAACATTTTTCTGGCCTCATCCTCTGACAGCGAAGCCTTAGACGATTTGCGAGGCACGCCGATTCTCTGGTGACATTTCCGGCATTCAAACACAACCTGATAAGCGTTGCTCATGGGAATAGTATGCACGAGAGAACCGGTTCCCGATTCATCGCTGCCAAGCGGCGGTTCCCATTTGGTTACGTAAGCTTTCTTAGCCATTACCGGCGGATAATGCGCCCGGCGCCGCCGGTAGAACGCTGGTTGACGATTGCCCGGCAGTACCCCCGATGGTAGACTCCCCGCATGGCCAAGAAGAAATCCGCCGGCAAGCCCTCTGGCAGGGTTGGCAAAAAGAAGGCCTCGACCGGTAAGAAGGCCGGCCCCAGGAAGAAAGCGTTCCAGAAAAAGAAGCCGTCGCGTTCAAAGGCATCCAGCCGCCGTCGATCCGCACAAATCCATCAGGGCGTTGGCGCTATTGCTAGCACGCATCCAGAGTCCAGTCCGGAAATTCCCGACGATGCAGCCGAATATGGTGGCGAGTCGTAGACGCATTCCAACAATCTCGTTTTCAGCCCTTCACTCCAGGAGGAACAGTATGGCTAAGACCAGCAAGCTCACGCAGGCTGCCGAAACAATCGGAGCGGCGATGGGAAAAGCGGACCGTACGGCGCACAAAGTTGCCAAAGCGGGAGTCGTCGCAAAGAAGGAGCTTGCAGCAATTTCAAAGCAGGTTGCGGCTCTTCAGAAGCAATTGCAGAAAACCGCAAAACGCCTGAAAAGCGCCCTGAGCTAGCACGGCTCTCAGGATTTGCGAATCGTCACCCAATCGCTGAAGTGATCCCGTGCGCTCAGCGGGTTTTGGGCGCGAGAGCCTGCCAGTCTCTTCAAATTGATAGCATTCCGCTGTTCATCGAGAGGAAACCCAATGGAACACGCTGCGGCACTTTTGGTCCAGACAATCTTCAATGCGGATACACGCATGCAAGCTCTTTTCAAAGATCAGGGGGACTCAAATCCCGAATCGGCGGCGGAATTCTTCAGGCCCTGGTACCAGGCGATGCTTATGATGATTAAGAGCGCGGAAGACTTTAACCAGGGGCCCACTCAGCACCGCCCGGGCGCTTAATGGAACACTCTTTTACTTGTCCCTACTGCGGCGAAGAGATCTCGATGGTGCTGGATTTGTCGGTGGGGCGCCAAAGTTACATCGAGGACTGCGAAGTCTGCTGCAAGCCAATCGAGATCACCTTCACCGTGGAAGATGACGACGTGTCAAGCTTTTACGCCAAAACGCTCGGCTGAATTCCGGTAGACACACATACCACCCCTCCATTCCATTCACGCCCAGTAAGTGCGATCGAGCGTTCGGTATTGAATGGCCTCGCTCAAGTGGTTAGGTTCGATCGACGGGGCGCCCTCCAGGTCCGCAATTGTCCGCGATACCTTCAGAATACGGTCGTGCGCCCGCGCGGACAAACCCAGCCGCTGAATGGCGGTTTCCAGCAGCTTTTCGCCTTCCGCGGAAATCGCGCAGTGCTTGCGAATGAGCTTCGGCGGCATCTGTGCGTTGGCATAAATCTTGTGTTCACCGCGGTATCGGTCCACCTGTATCGACCGCGCGCGCAGCACCCGCTCGCGAACGCTCGCCGAACTCTCAATCTCGCCATTGCCGCGCAATTCCTTGTATTGAACCGCCGGCACCTCGATGTGGATATCGATCCGGTCCAGCAGCGGCCCGGAGATCTTCGAAACATATCGCTGAATTTGCATCGGCGTGCAGTGGCACTCGCGCGTGGAATCGCCAAAAAAGCCGCAGGGGCAAGGGTTCATGGCCGCCGCCAGCATAAAGCGCGAAGGAAAGCTCACGGAGAGAGCGGCGCGCGCGATGGTGACGCATCCATCTTCCAAAGGCTGTCGCATCACTTCCAGAACGTTGCGCTGGAACTCCGGCAGTTCGTCCAGAAACAGCACGCCGTTGTGCCCCACCGACACCTCTCCCGGTCTTGGCACAGCGCCCCCGCCGATCAGCCCGGCATCGCTGATCGTGTGGTGAGGCGAGCGGAACGGCCGCGTCCCCACCAGCCCCCGCGAGTCGTCGAGAAGTCCCGCCACGCTGTGAATACGCGTGGTCTCAATAGCTTCCTCCAGGGACATCGGCGGCAAAATGGTGGGAATGCGTTTGGCCAGCATCGTCTTCCCCGCCCCAGGCGGGCCAATGAGGAGGATGTTGTGGCTTCCCGCGCAGGAAACCTCCAATGCGCGCTTCGCCACCATTTGTCCGCGCACATCGCGAAGATCCACGGAGTACTGGCTCGCCTGCGCGAGCACCTGCGAAGTATCTACCGCGATGGGGTGGAACGATTCAGGCGCGTTGACCATGTCGGCTGCCTGCGGCAAAGACTTCACGCCGAAGACTTGAATCCCTTCCACCACCGCCGCCTCGCGCGCGTTCGCTTCGGGCACAATCACGTTGCGGATGCCGCGATCGCGCGCCGCCAGCGCCGCTGAAAGCGCGCCGCGCACGGAACGGACGCTTCCATCGAGCGATAGCTCGCCCAAGAACACATACGCATCGAGTGTTTTGCCAAAGAACGTCCCCTGGCAGCCAAGGACGCCGAGCGCCATGGGAAGATCGAATGCGGAGCCTTCCTTGCGAATATCGGCGGGCGCAAGGTTTACGGTGACTGCCTGGTAAGAAGGAAAATCGAAGCCGCAGTTCCTGAGCGCGGACTTGATTCGTTCGCGGCTCTCTTTCACGGCGATGTCGGGCAGGCCGACCACATTGAAGTCGCCAGGGTGGCCGGGACCTACGTCTACCTCCACCTCCACCAGGTAGGCGTCGATTCCAAACACAGCCGCGCTGAACGTCTTGAAGAGCATTTCACGAGCGCAATGGCGCCCCGCTGAGGCGCAGAGCGTAACTCAAAACGGTACTTCACGCTAGTGTTACTCCCATCGTTACTCCCCACGGGCACTCCTTACTTTCTGTTCGCATAACTTGCCCTCCCATTCCGCCAGGAGCGGATCCATCCATGTTCGCGCACGCCCTCCTCTTCCATTTGCCTGGACCACGCGGAGAGAATACTCGACCGATTGAAATACCCTATCATTCTCGCAGGATCGTCGCGGCTGACCACCGGTAGGCGTCCAATATTATTCTCCAGCATCCGATACATCGCCTCGTGCGCAAGCTCGTCGGGATACGCAACGATCGGCTTACTCGAGCCAGCCTCCAGGACGGTTATCTTTCCCTCCGGATCGCTTTCGAGGGCGCGCAGCAAGTCTCCCTGTGTAACGATGCCGCGCAGCCGGCCCTCCACGTCCACAATGGGCAGCCCCTCGGTGAGATTGCGCGGCGGTTCGTCCGTAGCTTCAGTCCCCGTTCCTGCTGGCCTTCTCTTCCCGTTGATGCGCTCCGCCAATTCGGCCACGGTCATTTCGGATGGAATGGGCTGCACGTCCCGTCGCATCACGTCTCCCACGCGCACGACCTTCAAAATTCCCGCCTCATACTCTCCAGGCACCTTCAATCCGCGCCGCGCCAGCTTCTCCGTCATAATCGAACTCGGCAAATAGCGCAGCGCGATCATGTCCGCAATCACGCACGCGAGCATCAGCGGAAGTATCGCGTTGTAATCGTGGGTGATTTCAAAAGCAAATACGATAAACGTGAAAGTGGCGCGCGAGGCGGCCCCAAAAACTGCCGCCATCGCCACCAGAGCGAAGGCGCCGGGCGAAAGGTGTGCGCCCCGAAATGTCAGGTTCACCACCATCGCGAAAACGCCGCCCAGCGCCGCGCTCGACATGAACATCGGCGCGAGCAGTCCGCCGGAAGTGCCGGATGCCACAGATCGTCGATCTTGATCCTGTCAAACTGATCCTCGACCCAATAAAGCAACTTCGTGAATCCCACCGCCGTCATTCCGCAAATCACTCCCAGAGCCACGTAAAACGGCAGGCCACGAAACGCATCGAAGTTTACATTGCTCATCGTAAACATCGAGCGCTGCCCCAGAAACATCGATCGCACGCTTGTCGCGAGGGTGCTCGCAATCACCAGCGGAATGAACGAGCGCGAGCGAAATTCGAATAGCAACAGCTCTATCGCTAGAATGACGGCCGCAATCGGCGTGTTGAAGGTCGCCGCCATGCCGGCCCCCGCTCCGCAAGCGAGCAGCACCTTGCGCTCCGCGGCGGTCGTAGAAATGATCTGGCCGACGAGCGAGCCCATCGCGCCCCCCGTCTGGATGATCGGACCCTCCGCCCCAAATGGCCCCCCCGTTCCGATGGCGATGGCCGCCGAGAGCGGCTTGAGAATCGCCACTTTCGCCTCGATCCTGCTCCGCGACGTCAGCACCGCCTCCATCGCCTCGGGTATGCCGTGGCCCTTTATTTTCTCCGAGCCGTACTTCGCCATAAATCCCACGATGATGCCGCCGATCACGGGCGTCACAATGATCCACAGCCCCAGCGGCGATTCGGCGGGACTTCGGAAATGGAACGACCACTCGTGGTAAAAGGCGAGGTTGGTAAACAACCCGATCAGGTCATACAAAACGTAGGCGATGATCCCCGCCGAAATTCCCACCAGTGCCGCCAGGAGCGAGACAAATCCCAGGCGGTAGCCCGCGGGACGCTCCGCAGGAAGCGTATTCGCCAATGCTACGGACAATGATCCAGACGATGTCACTTCGAACTCCTCCCGGCGGCCTTGCTGCGAACCACTCTTTTCAAAGCCTTCAGCAATCTCGGCCCGGCGGTTTGCAGCTCTTCGTGATGCGCAGCCGAAAGTGTGCGCAGCAGCTTCTCTCCGGCGGGCGTCAGACACAGAAGAACTTCTCGTCGATCCCGTTTGCCGGCCTCTCGCCGGATCAGTCCCTTCGATTCGAGCCGGTTGCTCAATTCCACCGCGCTGTGATGATGTATCTGCAAACGTTCCGCCAATACTCCGACAGTCGGACGCAGGCCGTCTGGCAAGCCCTTGATCGCCAGCAGAGCCTGATGCTGCTGCGGTTCGATGCGGGCTACCCGCGCAGCCTGCTCGCTGAAGCTCAGAAAACGCCGAATCTCGTAACGCAGGTCGGCCAGGGCTTTGTAGTCGGATTCGCGGCTCACAGTCCTTCCCCTCTCACATTGTATCGTATAACGATATAACTCGACGGCACACATTTGAAGCGGAGCATCTCTTGTTTCGGATGACTCAGAAAACGCGGGGGATAAACGCGGGCACTTCTGCGGCGTATTCGTCAAACTGGAAGCCCAAAGCCTCGCGCAACAGCTTTTCCTCGCTGCGGATACGGATTTCGGTGCCGATCATGAAGACAATTGTGGCCACGGCCAGGCCTTGCCATCTGCTGACAATCAGCCCCGTCGCAACGAGCATCCCCAGCATGGCCAAATAAATCGGATTGCGGACGACGGCATAGGGTCCCCGTCGGATCAACTCATGGCCTTCAATCACCCGGGCAACCAGGGCCCATTGTCTACCGAGCGCTCGAGCCGCGGCAAAGCAGAACCAGGTCGATGCGATCGCGATCAGCGCCGCGAATGCGGCCACGAGCCACTCCGCGGTTTGAGACATGCGCACGATGGGCGAGAAGTACCTCCGGCCGTAGCTGAAACAGATCGCATAGCCGAGACATTGCAGGAAAAATCCGGCATGCGACTTGAAATCCTTCCTCTTCGTCGACTTCTCCGCTCCCCTTTTCCCTACGACGAGAATCACGCCAAATCCCAGCCAGCACAGCGCCAAAACGAAGACCGCCAATTCAGTAGGTAAATCAACTTGGGGTGTCATGGATTTTATTTGGGGCGCCTAAAACTGCTTCTCGGAATCGAGCAGAATCGTAACGGGGCCATCATTCACAAGCTCCAGCGACATGTGCGCCTGGAACACACCTGTCTCGACGCACACGCCCAGGGCCTTCACCGCCGCCACGAATTCATCGTAGAGCGCCTTACCCTGCTCCGAAGGTGCCGCCTGCAGGAAACTCGGGCGCCGCTGCCCGCGCACGTCTCCGTACAATGTAAATTGCGATATCGCAAGCATCGCACCCTGTGTGTCCAGCAGCGACTTGTTCATCTTTCCCTGCTCATCGTTGAAAATCCGGAGATTCACAGTCTTCTCAGCCATGGACACCGCCGTCGCCGAAACGTCATTTCGCCCCACGGCAACCAGCACCGCGAGCCCCGCCCCAATTTCACCGCTGACCTGCCCGTTAACAACCACGCGCGCTCGCGTAACCCTCTGAATGACTGCCCGCATCGCCTGCCTCGCTGCAAAGTTCGCCTTCGTTCACGATTCTATGCGGTTCGCGGCAAATCGCACAATTGGCGCCCGTCTGTACCCGCGGAGGGGGGCTATGGTATCCTTGGTCGTTCACGAAGGTCATTCACACCGGAAGGCACACACACCGAACGTTACGTTAGCCGCAAGGTCACCGCGATGGGCAGCAACTTTTTGGCATGCCGGGCCCACGTGCGGCGGGTATAGCTTTCTGTGAGTGGCAGGAACGGCGAAAAAATGTCTACACAAGCAACGAGCCCTAAGATCGACACACTGCGCCTGGCGCATTCGCCCGATAGCGACGACGCCTTCATGTTTTACGCGCTGGCCACGGGCAAAGTCCGCCTTCCCGGCGTGAAGTTTACGCACATTCTTTCCGACATCGAATCCTTGAACCGCGCGGCGCGCGAAGAAACGTACGACGTTACCGCCCTGAGCTTTTACGGCTACACCTTCGTGGCCGATAAGTACGTCCTGCTCGATTGCGGCGCGAGCTTCGGTGAAGGGTATGGTCCCATCGTTGTCGCATCGCATCCGATCAAGAAAACGGAACTTGCCGGCCGCAAAGTCGCCATACCGGGCGAATGGACCACTTCCTATCTCGCGCTGAAGCTTTTCGAGCCGAACGTCGAGACGGTGACCATGCCCTTCGACAAAATTCTCGGCGCCGTGCAGGCCAAGGAAGTCGAAGCCGGCCTCCTGATCCATGAAGGCCAGCTCCTTTTCTCCGAGGTCGGGTTGCACCGCGTGGTTGATCTTGGCCAATGGTGGCAGGAGTCGACCGGCCTTCCCTTGCCTTTGGGTGGAAACGCCATTCGGCGCAGTTTAGGCTCCGAATTGGGGATGCAGGTAGCGCGCATCATTCGCGAAAGCGTCTCCTACGCCTTGGATCATCGCGAGCCAGCGATGGCTTACGCGCTGCAGTTCGCGCGCGACATGGACCCGCAACTGGCGGACAAATTCGTGGGAATGTACGTGAACCGTTGGACGCTCGATTATGGAGAGGAAGGCCGGCGCGCCGTGCGCGAGCTTCTGGCCCGTGGCGCTGCCGCAGGATTCGTGCCCTCCTCCTTTAAGGTCGAGTTTCTGTCCGACGCTGCTTAAGCCTCGGAGAATCATCAGGCTAGGCATAAGGCACGGCAGGTGAACCGCTTTCTCGTTCTACGCGCACAATTCGCCAGTCTCTAGCAGCGGTTCGTTTACCGCCAGGTCGCAGCGGTCCCACGTAATTCCCCATTCCGGCAATTCCCACGGGATAATCCTAAGGACATGAGAAATCTTATCGAACAGGGCCTGGCCCTCCGCGAACTCCTACGCGAACGCATCCTCGTCCTGGATGGCGCCATGGGCACCATGCTGCAACAGGTGAACCTGACGGCGGCAGACTTCGGCGGCCCGCATCTGGAAGGTTGCAACGAGAACCTTGTAATCACCCGGCCCGACGTGGTGCTGGGAATCCACCGCAAGTATCTGGAAGCCGGCTCTGACATCATCGAAACGAACTCTTTCGGCAGCACGCCCGTAGTCCTCGCCGAGTATGGATTGGGCGAACACGCGCACGAGATCAGCCGCCGCGCTGCGGCGCTCGCGAGACAAGCCGCTGACGAATTCTCCACGCCGGGCAAACCTCGGTTCGTCGCCGGATCCATGGGTCCCACAACGAAGGCCATCAGCGTCACCGGTGGAATCACCTTCGAGCAGCTTCGCAATAACTTCCGGGACCAGGCTCGCGGTCTCGTGGAAGGCGGCGCGGATCTGCTTCTGCTCGAGACCTGCCAGGACACGCGCAACATCAAAGCGGGAGTGCTCGCGATCGACGAGCTCAGCCGCGAACTCGGGCAGCCCATCCCCGTGATGATCTCCGTCACGATCGAACCGATGGGAACCATGCTCGCCGGGCAGAACATCGAGGCGCTCTGGGCCTCCCTCGACCACGCTGACGTGCTGTCCCTCGGGTTGAATTGCGCCACCGGCCCCGAATTCATGACCGACCACGTCCGCACCCTGCAGTCCCTGACAAACCGGTTCGTCTCCTGCTATCCGAATGCCGGTCTTCCGAACGAAGAGGGGCTGTACCAGGAAACTCCCACCACTCTCGCCGAGCAGCTCGATCGCTTCGTCGAGCGCGGCTGGCTGAATATCGTCGGCGGCTGCTGCGGAACCACGGAGAAACACATTCGCGCCATCGCTCAGATGGCGGAAAAGAAAGTCCCGCGCCATCCGGCAGGCGCAAGCCACCGGGCGGTCTACTCCGGCATCGACGTGATCGAAGCCGAGGACAGCACGCGGCCCTTGATCGTCGGCGAACGCACCAACGTGATTGGCTCGCGCGAGTTCAAAAAACTTATCGCCGCGGAACAGTGGGAAGAAGCCACCGAGATCGCCCGCCGTCAGGTGAAAAGCGGCGCGCACATCGTGGACGTTTGTCTGCAAAGCACGGACCGCGACGAGATCAAGGATATTCCGCCCTTTTACGACCAGCTGATCCGCAAGATCAAGGCCCCGATCATGATCGATACCACCGACGCCCGGTCGATCGAGCTGTCGCTCACCTATTGCCAGGGCAAAAGCATCATCAATTCGATCAACCTCGAAGATGGCGAGGAAAAGTTCGAGCGCGTCTGCCCGCTGGCCCGCTCCTACGGCGCCGCCCTGATTGTCGGCTGCATCGATGAAGACCCGCAGCAGGCGCAGGCCTTCACGCGCGAGCGCAAATTG
>JBEKTG010000242.1:0-5687 GCA_049516275.1 Candidatus Acidiferrales bacterium | reverse complement strand
ACCCGCCCAACTACTGGCTCTCTCTGCTCAAGATTCCTCCGAAGGACGCTTTTCCCATGCCGGCTCCCGGCGCCAATAGCGTGAATTACGGCACGCACAATGAGATTCCCACGCAGGCGCATTACATCGATCTGGTGAAATCCGGCTGCCAGGCTTGCCATCAGATGGGCACCAAAATCACGCGGGACATGCCGAAGAACCTCGGCACGTTTCCCTCCGTCACCGCTGCCTGGGACCGCCGGATTCGCTCCGGCCAAATCGGCAGTGGAATGGTCGGCACCATGAGCCAGTTCGGTTATGACCGTGGTATAGCGATGTTTGCGGACTGGACGTCCCGCATCACCGCGGGCGAAGTTCCGCCCATGCCTCCGCGGCCGCAGGGGCTCGAACGCAACGTGGTCCTCACTCTCTGGGATTTGGGCGCGCCGGAATCTTTCTTTCATGGCCTGGTCACCACCTATAAATGGAATCCCCGCGTGAACGCGAACGGCCCCGTTTTCGAGGCTGATTGGGAAAGGGGCAACCTGGTTTTTGTCGATCCGCAGGAAAACTCCGCCAGCACCATCCGGCTCCCTCTGCGCAACGAAGCTGACAGAAAATCCATGCCGCCGTGGTCGGAACAGAAGATCACCGCGCCTTCTCCCTACTGGGGAAACGATTTGGTGTGGAAGGAAGACGTCGTGAACCCGGCCAACACCCAGATGGACAGCAAAGGCCGCCTTTGGATCAACATGCAGAATCGCAAGCCCGAGGCGCCCGATTTCTGCAAGTCGAGTTCCGGAAACGTGTTTGCGAAAACCTGGGAAGAAGGAAATACCAAAAACGCGGATGTGGAGCGCATCGATCTGGACCTGCGCCAGAGCGCGGGCCGCGTCCTGAAGCCGTGGGAGAATCCTCCCGGCTGGGGCGTGGACATCTACGATCCCAAGACGGAAAAAATTACAGCCGTCGACCTTTGCTTCGGCCAGAGCCACGCAGCCGTCGCCAATGACAAGGACGAAACCGTTTATTTCTCCCTGCGCCGCGGCGGCCTCGGCTGGTTCAAGACGCGCGTGTGGGATGAAACGCACGATGCCGCCAAAGCGCAGGGCTGGTGCGCTCCCGTAATTGACTACAATGGCGACGGCAAAACCGGCCCGTTCACCATGCTCAATCAGCCTCCCGATCCAAAGCTCGATCGCATCGGCACGCCCGACGGCTACGGCATTTCCGTGAGTCCGGCGGACGGAAGCGTCTGGTATGCGGGACCGTTTCCTCTGCCGGGCAGAATCGTGCGCGCCGTCACCGGTCCCAATCCGCCTTACACCTGCGCCACGGAAGTCTACGAACCTCCCTTCAACAATCCAAAGTTTCCCGGCGAAATGCATTACGCCTCCCACGGCATCGACATCGATACCAACGGCGTGGTGTGGACGGCGCTGGCCGGCAGCAGCGAACTCGCCAGCTTTGACCGCCGCAAGTGCAAGGTGCTGAACGGGCCCGCGGCCACCGGCCAGCATTGCACGGAAGGTTGGACGATCTATCCGATCCCCGGGCCGGTGTTCAAGGGAACCGATATCCGTACCGATTGGCATTACCTGAATTGGGTCGACCGTTACAATACCTTGGGCCTCGGCAACAACGTTTCGGTTGTGCTCGGCACGGACTCCGATTCTTTGAAGGTGTTCAAGCCGGATACAAAAGAGTGGTTCACATTCCGCGTCCCGTATCCGATGGGCTTTTACACGCGCGATATGGACGGCCGCATCGACGATCCGAAGACGGGCTGGAAAGGGCGCGGGCTGTGGGCCTCCACAGAGACGCGGGTCATCTGGCACGCGGAGGGCGGCAAAGGCCAAACGCCGCAAATGGTGCACTTCCAGCTTCGCCCGGATCCGCTGGCCAAGTAAGGCATTCGTGGAAGCGGACGTTGAAGAGTATGTTGAAAGTGTACGCACTAAGATAGGTCCCGAACGAGGCAAGGTCTGGTTATGTCGATTCGATTTTCGTTTGCGCCACACACAAGGGCTGTCCTTTTTCTCGCTCTCTTAGCTTTTCTCCCGTTGTCGACTTTCGCTCAGGTCGATCTCTCCGGTGGATGGGACACCATCCGGCACGAGGATGGTCCCGAGCGCGGAATGGGTCCGGAGATCGGTGATTACACCGGCATCCCTCTCAACGCCGAGGCGCGCTCCAGAGCCGATAGCTGGGACGCGGAGAAATGGACGCAGCCGGAGCACGAATGCGAACCTCACCCGGCGGATTACGGCGCGCGCGGCGGCGGCAGCATGAGGATCTGGGCGGATGCCAACCCAGTCACGCTGGAAGTGACCGCCTGGCACACCCAGATGATGTGGATGCAGCCCCTGCGGACCATCTATATGGATCATCGCCCGCACCCAGCCGACGATGCCGTCCATACCTGGCAGGGCTTCTCAACAGGCGAATGGGTGCAGGATATGTTGAAGGTGACCACGACGCATCTGAAAGAGGGATGGATTCGTCGCAACGGAATTCCGCGCAGCGATAAAGCCACGCTCATCGAGTATTTCATCCGCCACGGCAATTATCTGACGGTCATCACCATCGTGAACGACCCGGTGTACCTCACCGAACCCTTCATTCGCACCTCCGACTGGCTCGAGGACGTCGGCTACAAAACCAAGCCCTCCACGTGCATTCCATCTGTCGAGATTGAGCATCCCAAGGGCTGGGTCGCGTTTCACCTGCCGGGAGAAAATCCTTTCCTCGACGAATATTCGCTAACTTACGGAATCCCGGAAGAGGCCGTCCGCGGTGGCGCCGAGACGATGTATCCGGAATACCTCGAAAAACTGAAACGAATGCCCGTTCCTCCGAAGAAGACCACAGACCGGGACAAACAATGACCATGAAGTCGTCGGCCGTGTTCCGGGCCACGCGTTCAGTGCTTCTCCTTCCGGTCATCGCCCTGTTGCTGGCCTCCAGCCTGCGGGCCCAGGACAAAAAAAGCCCTGGCGACTTGCATATTCAACACGTGCAGGGCCGCGTCTACATGATTTCGGGAGCGGGCGGAAACGTAACTGTGCAGGTCGGCGACAATGCCATCACCGTGGTCGACACCGGAACGCCGGAGATGGCGGAGAGGGTTCTTGCCGCCATCCGGACGCTGTCCCCGAATCCCGTGGCCTTTATTATCGACACCTCGATCGACCAGAATCATCTGGGAGGTAATTCCGTCCTCGCCAAGGCTGGCAACAAAGAACTGGCCGGCGCAGCCGGCGACAGGACAGGCGACATTCTCGGCCAGACGCGCGAGGGTGCCTCGATTGTCGCCTATATCGCCATCCTTAATCGCATGACGGAGGCGGGAGGGAGCCGCATCAAATTCCCGGAGTCCAGTTGGCCGACCGACACCTACGACACCGGCAACTGGAAGATTTTCAACGACGAGCCTATCGTCATCTATCACGCCCCCGCGGCGCACACCGACGGAGATAGCTTGGTGTTTTTTCGTCGGTCGGATGTAGTGAGCACCGGCGAGCTTTTCGTGCCCTCGCGCTATCCGGTGATTGACGAGCAGCAAGGAGGGACCATCGACGGAATCATCGACGCGTTGAGCACCATGATCGACGATGTTCTGGTTCCCAGGGAGAACGAAGAGGGCGGCACATACGTGATTCCGGGGCAGGGAAGGCTCTGCGATCGCACCGACGTGTCCAACTACCGCGACATGCTGGCAATCGTGCGTGGGCGCATCGCCAGTCTAGTCAGCAAGGGCAAGACGCTGGACGAAGTGAAAGCTGCGAAACCAACATTTGGCTTCGATGGACTCTACGGCGCCCAGACCGGTCCTTGGACAACCGATCAGTTCATAGAAGCCGTGTATCGTAACCTCACGCAGGGCAAGCATCCTAAATGAAGAAGACGAAGAGAATCGCCGCGGCCGCACTCGTGTTGGGCATCATCGGAGCGACGCCGAGCCTCCTTGGCCGTCAAGGCCTTGCTTCCGCCGCGTCTCAGTCAGGCAAGGACTCTGCCGTGATTGACCTCACCGGCTACTGGGTCTCCATTGTTGACGAAGACTGGCGGTGGCGCATGGTCACACCCGCGAAAGGCGACTACGCCAGCATTCCCCTCAACGCGGAAGGCAAGAAGGTAGCCGACAGCTGGGACTTGGCGAAAGATGAGGCCGAAGGAAATCAATGCCGCCCTTACGGCGCCGCCGCTCTCATGCGCTTGCCCACCCGGTTGCATGTCACCTGGAAGGACGATAACACCCTGCAAATCGACACCGACGCCGGCACGCAGAGCCGCCTGCTGCACTTCGATGGTCCGAAGTGGAAGGGCGGAGAACCCACCTTGCAGGGAGATTCGTTCGCCGCGTGGGAAAAACAAAGCATCGGCAACGGATACGGGCCGCGTTCGGGCGGGCCGGTGCCGGGAAAAGGCGGCACTCTGCACGTTGTGACTATGCACATGCGCCCCGGCTACTATCGCAAGAACGGAGTGCCTTACAGCCAGGATGCGATTTTAACCGAGTATTTCAACCGCGTTGACATGGGAACAGGCGCGGGACCCGGCGACGGCAACGGCGAGGGCAATCAGACCTACCTGATCGTTCTCACGGTAGTGCACGATCCGAAATATCTCCGGGAAGATTTCATCACCAGCGAGCAGTTCCTGCGCGAGCCCGACGGCGCGAAGTGGCATCCCACTCCATGCACCACGGAAAAACCGTCTCGTTAGAATCACTCCGCAGGTTGGTCGCTCGCATGCGTTCGCAAGGAGGCAGGTAATGACCGTGCGCAGAAACGTCGCCATTCTTTTTCTCGTCTACGTTGCGGCCGGGCTCGCGGGCGGCAGGATTCACGGCCGCAATGCCATGGAAACTGCCGACGCAGGTGCAGCGCAGCTTCCTCACGACGTGTACCCGGATTCGCGCGATCGACTGCCACTGCCCAAGCGCGAAGATATGGACGACTACGGCAAGAAAGTTGTAGACGCATTGCCGGCAGGGAAGCAGTTGCCAGCCAGCGTGCATTCCATCCGTCTCTATAGCCCCGTCGCCAGATCCCTGGAAGAAGCCGACCGATACCTCAACTTCGAATCAGGATTGCCGGATCCACTGGTCGAGATCGCCATTCTGGTGGCGGCGCGCGAGGCGGACTCCCAGTTTGAATGGACGCAGAACGAGCCGCATGCCCGCGATCCGCGCAATCCACACCATCTCGACCCGGAGATTATCGACACCATCAAATACGACAAGCCTGTTGTCGGACTCGGCGAAAAGGAAACCGCCATCATCGCGCTCGGTCGCGAAATGTTTGGACGCAAGCGCGTGTCCTCCGAAACGTTCGCGAAGGTCCTGCGCCTGTTCGGCCGCCGCGGCACTGTCGATCTGGTTGAGTTGATGACGAATTACTCGGCAGCCGCGGCCGAGCTGATCGCCTTCGACCAGCAGCTGAAAGAAGGGCAGTCGCCTCTGCTTCCTCCCCGTCAAAAGCGCTAAACGACGAAAATAGCGGATTGACAAAATAGCAGATTACTCTTGACAAGATGCGGCGAAAGAGCTAAATCCTCCCATCAATACACGAAACGCCAACATATCAGGTGGGGTTCGGGAACCACTCAGAGGTTAGCTGTATTTCCATAACTGGGGCCAACCGATAGGTTCACGCCTGGAGCCGGCAATTTCCAGGAAATGGGAGATGGCTATGATCGAGTCA
>JBEKTG010000241.1:0-8399 GCA_049516275.1 Candidatus Acidiferrales bacterium | reverse complement strand
CCCTTCGACAGCCAGCTGGGAGAGTTCGCCCGCGGCGCCTCCACGCCTGGAGGGGGAGAAAAAGATGTGGCTGCTAAAAGGAGGCCCACCAGGGTGAGGAAAAGGCCGACGGCGTTCAGAGCGCGGATGTGTTCGCCGCTGAGAAGCGCCAGTACCACGGTGATTGCCGGATAGCTCGAGGAAATCGGCGCGACGACGGTGAGCACTCCGACTTCAAACGCGAAGTAGAGTGCGAGCGATCCGATTGTGTTGAGACTACCTGCCAGAAACGCAAGTGCCCAGGGGTGCCAATTGGAGATGGCGGCGCGCGAGAATCCACCGCTGGCGACGAGATAGGCGGTGAGTGCGGCGAAACCGATCAATTGCATGAACAAGAGCGCGCGGTACGCGCCGATGCGCCGCGAGACAAAGCGCGCGACGAAGTCGGAGAGTCCCCAGCAAAGAGCGGCGGTGAGGCCAAGAATGAGTCCGAGGGAATTCTTCACGATGGATTGGTTGCGGAGATTATTTGCGCCGGGGCTTGAGTCCCAACACGGCCATCACCTTCTGCAGATCCTTCCAGACTTCGCCCTTGGCGCCGGGGTTGCGGAGCAGATAGGCGGGATGATAAGTGGCTATGAATTTGGAGCCGCGGAAGTCAAACCATTCGCCGCGGAAGCGGGAGATTCCTTCGGTCGTCTGCAACAAGGTTTGCGAGGCACAGCTGCCGAGGGCGCAAATTACTTTGGGGCTGATGGCGGCGAGCTGGCGCATCAGGAAAGGCGAGCATGTGGCGATTTCGTCCTTCTCGGGCAGGCGATTTTCGGGCGGGCGGCATTTGACGACGTTGCAGATGTAGACGTCTTCGCGGCGCAGGCCCATTGCTTCGATCATCTGGGTGAGCAGTTTGCCGGCGCGGCCAACGAACGGCTCGCCTTGTATGTCTTCATCGCGCCCGGGGCCTTCTCCCACAAATACCAGCTCGGCTTTCGGGTTTCCTACGCCGTAGACGAGCTTCGTGCGGCCTTTGTGGAGCTTGCAGCGCGTGCAGTTGGCGCCGATGGCTTCGCGGATCAGGTCGAGGGTATCGCCTTCGATGCGCTCGTCGAAGAGCGAGGCACCGGCGGAAACCTGGGGCAACGGCCGGGCGGCTGCGGGCTTTGGCGCGGTGGTGTCGAGTGGAGTTGGGAGCAGCGGACTGCGCCTGGTGCCCGCGCTGGCCGCCATCGCGAGAGGCACGGGTTGGCTAGCGGGCCCGGCGATTACGGGCTGCGCGTCGGAGGAAGCGCCCGGTGCACTATAGGCGCCCTGGCTTGAGGCGCGATCGCGGTAGTAAGGGCCCAGGCCGAGTTCGTCGCTGTAACGGAACCACGCTTCCATGCGGACGAGCTTCGATCGATCCAAGGGTCCTCCGTGATTTTTTGATTCGCCGAGGAAACTTTAGCACGAGACGCGGTGGAAATTTTGCGGAGAAGCTACTGCTTCTGGATTTGCAGTGCCTGGTCGAGGATGCGATTGGCTACGTCGAGCTTCGCCATTTTCGGCAGGGCTATATCGCGGCCGTCGCGAAGGAACAGCGTGACGATATTGGTGTCAGTGTCGAATCCGGCGCCTTCCTGCGTCACGTCGTTGGCGACGATGATGTCGGCGCCCTTACGCGAAAGCTTGGCGCGGGCGTTTACGGCGATATCGCCGGTTTCCGCGGCGAAGCCGACGAGGATTCGCGCGCCTAGCTCGCTTCCGAGTTCGGCAAGGATGTCGGGTGTCGCTTCCAGTTCAAGGGTGAGGCGGCCTTCGCTGCGCTTGAGTTTGCTTGCGCTGGCCGCGGAGGGACGATAATCGGCGACCGCGGCGGCCATGATGACGATGTCCGCTTCGGAAGCGCGGTCGCGCACGGCGCCTCGCATTTCTTCGGCGGTGTTCACTGGCACCCACTCAGCCGCCTCGGGAATTTTCAGGTCTGTAGGGCCGCTGATGAGGATGACGCGCGCGCCACGGCGGATGGCGGCTTCGGCCACGGCGTAGCCCATTTTCCCGGAAGAGCGATTCGTCAGGAAGCGAACAGGATCGAGCACCTCGCGCGTGGGACCGGCGGTGACAAGGAGCGTTTTGCCCGCAAGATCACGGCGCATCCCTAGGACTTCGAAAACTTTTTGGGCGATGGTTTCGGTGGCCGCAAGACGGCCTGCACCCGTCATGCCGCAGGCGAGGTAGCCTTCATCAGGATCGACGACGTGGACGCCGCGCGCGCGCAAGGTTGCGAGATTGGCCTGCGTCGCCGGATGCTCCCACATGTTCACGTTCATTGCAGGCGCGACGACCACCGGAGCCTTGGTGGCGAGATACAGCGTGCCGAGAAAATCCTCGGCGATGCCGTGAGCGAATTTGCCTAGGATGTCGGCGGTGGCAGGAGCTACGAGAAGGAGGTCGATCCGCTGCGCGACGGCGATATGTTCGATGGCGCTTTCCACGTTCGCCGGGCCGGATTCTTCGGCGCCGAACATTTCGGTGATGACTTTTTTGCCGGTGATCGCCGCAAAGGTGAGAGGCGTAATGAATTCCCGAGCCCCACGCGTCATCACCACCTGCACATCGAGCTTTTCCTGCTGGAGCCGCCGAACAAGCTCGGCGGCCTTATAGGCGGCGACGCCACCCGTGACTCCGAGGGCTATTTTCATTGCGGAACTCTGGTGGACATGCGCTTACGCGGCCAGCGCCGCCGGTTACTTGCGGCGCTTGCCATCCTTCTCTGCGCCCTCTTCACCCAGATCGGGCACTTCGTATTCAAGGAGCCCGCGCTGCAATTCCTCTTCGGCGATGCGGGAGGTCTTGCGGGACCTCGGGTTTTCAAGCAGAGGCCGGCCCCCGATCATCAACTGCCGGGCACGGCGCGCAACAACGACGACATAGGCAAACTGGCTATCGGGTGCCTGTCTTAAAACGGTCATGTCCAGGTCAGCCTCCAAAGGACTTCAGAATTTCATGAATCCGGTGTTCCCGTTGAGCTACGCGACAGCGGGAAGCAATTGCAATGGCCTGCACTTCCGCGCCCGCCCGATCGAGATCGTCATTGATTACCGCGTAATCATATTTCGAGTATGTCAGCATTTCCTGCCGCGCGCGCTCGAGACGCCGCCGAATTTCATCTTCCGAATCCTGTCCGCGGTCGCGAATGCGCCTCTCGATATCCTCGCGGGAAGGAGCCAGAACAAAAATGGCGATGGCATCGGGCAGAGTCTTCTTCACCTGCAAGGCGCCTTGCACATCGATCTCGAGCACGAGATCTTTCTGCTGCGCCATGGCTTCGTCCAGCCATCTGCGCGGTGTGCCGTACCAGTTTTTGCCAAAGACCTGCGCGTACTCCAGGAACTCGCCCCGCTCGATCATCTGCTGGAATTCAGCTTCTGACACGAAATTGTACCACTTGCCGTCGCTTTCCGTCTTGCGGGGGTACCGGGTTGTAGCCGAAACCGACAGCATGGTGCCGGGAAGCTGCAAGAGCTTCTGCACGAGCGTGGATTTCCCGGAGCCCGAGGGGCCGGAAACGATGAAGACGAGGGGTTTGGAAATCATTCGATGTTCTGGACCTGTTCCCGGAGTTTTTCGATCTCGGACTTTATTTCGAGAGCGAGCTGCGTGATTTCGAGTCCTTCGGCTTCATTGCCCGGGGTTTTCGAAAGCAGGGTGTTCGCCTCGCGCTGCATTTCCTGGAGCAGAAAATCGAGTTTTTTGCCGACATCGGCGGAGTCAGTGAGCAACGACTGGAACTGGTTGACGTGGCTTGCCAGGCGGGCGAGCTCTTCGGCAACGTCGGTGCGCTCGGCGGCCATGGCCGCTTCCTGGGCCAGGCGGGCGGGATCGAGCTGGGCATCGCCGAGAAGTTCACGCAACCGCTGTTCGAGACGCCGGGCAAACGCCGGGCGGGCCCGCTCGGCAATCTCCTGCACCCTGGCGGCGTGAGCGGCGATCGTGCGGAGGCGGCCGGACATCTCATCGCGAAGATGGCTGGCTTCGGCTTCGCGCATGCGGTTCAGCTTGTCGAGGGCTTCCGAGAGACACCGCGACACTACCACTTCGAGACGTTCCAGTTGTTCGTCGAGGGAAGCCGCGGCGGAGCCAATCACGCCGGGAAGCCGCAGGATCGAGGCTACGTCCGCTTCCGCCTGGATGCCAAATTTCTTGCGCAGCGCATTCACGGCCTGCACGTAGGCGCCCGCGACATCTTCGTTCACCCCTACGGCCGCGGGGCCCGCGAGATCGTGATAGAGCGTGACGTCCAGATGGCCGCGGTGGACGCGTTCGCGAACCAACCTGCGGATGCCGGGTTCGAGCGGTTCAAAGCCCTCGGGCACGCGCAAATGCAGATCGAGAAAGCGGTGATTGACGCTGCGGATCGAAATGCGCAGACTCCAGCCGCTTTCGACGGCGTGCGCCTGCGCGTAGCCCGTCATCGAGCGCAGGGCGGTGCGCGCCAGGGACGCTGGGATGGCTTGTTCGGAAGCGGCTTTTGCCACAGACATACTCACAGCGGGCCTGCCACGCGCGAGGCAGGCTCCGCATCGCGGAATTGTATATCGTAAAGGCGCGCGTAGAGGCCGCCGCGAGCGAGAAGTTCCTCATGAGTACCGCGCTCGCGAATCGTTCCGTTATCGAGCACGGCGATGGTGGTGGCGCGGCGGATGGTCGAAAGCCGGTGGGCGATCACGAAAACGGTGCGGCCGGTCATCAGGTTATTCAGCGCGTTCTGCACGAGCATTTCGGATTCGGAGTCGAGCTCGGAGGTGGCTTCGTCGAGAATGAGAATCGGCGCGTCTTTGAGGAGAGCTCTCGCGATGGCAAGGCGCTGGCGCTGGCCTCCGGAGAGGCGCTGGCCGCGGTCACCGATCATGGTGTGATAGCCGTTGGGCATCTCCATGATGAAGTCGTGAGCCAGAGCTGCCTGCGCCGCGGCAATCACCTTTTCTTCGGGCATCGACGGTTGTCCGTAACACAAGTTATTCCAAATCGTATCGTTGAACAGGATGGTTTCCTGCGTGACTATGGCCATCTGCTCGCGCAGGGAGCGGAGCGTGACGTCGCGCAAATCGACGCCGTCGATGCGAATGGCGCCAGAAGTGGCGGTGTAGAAGCGAGGCAGAAGATTGACGAGGGTGGTCTTGCCTGCTCCGCTCGAACCCACAATCGCGACAACGTCCCCAGCCGGAACGTGCAGATCGATCCCCTTCAGGATCAGCGGACCGGCGTCGTAGGCAAAACTGGCGTCCTCAAAATCGATCGAGTTTGCAAAGCGCGGCATCGCTTTCGAGCCGGGGGCTTCCATGTTTTCTTCGGGCAGGTCGATGAACGCGAACACCTGGGTTGAGATTCCAATGGCCTGCAGGAAGAGCTGGTAGACGGTGCCGATGCGCTTGATGGGCTCGTAAGCCTTGAACAGCGCGTAGGTGAACGCGCCGAACAATCCGAGGGTGAGGCGGCCGCTCTTGATTTCACCGCGGGCGGCCAACAGGCGGAGCAGGCTACGCGCGGCCTCGCGAAACTTTCGTATCTCGAACCCTTCCATGCCGAAGGCCTTCACCACGCGGTTTCCGCTGATGGTTTCGTGAAGGATCTGGCTGAGGTCCGCCAAGCGCGAGCGGCTCCGCTCCGACGACTTGCGGATACGCCGGCCAAACTTGCTCACCGGCCACGCCACGAGGGGGATTAGCACGGCCGATCCCAGGGCCATTCTCCAATCGATGATGGCGAGAACGAGGACGAACGCGACGAAGCTGAAGAGTTGACGAAAGAGCTCGGCCATCCAGTCCGAGAAAGCGCCGCGCATCTGCTCGATATCGCTGATCACGGCCGACATCACGCGACCTACCGGATTCTGTTGGAAAAAGCCTACCGGCTGCTGCACCACCTTGCTGTACACCTGATTTCGCAGATCGGTGATGCTGGCGAGGCCGACATACTGGATCAGCGTGCTGCCGAAATATTCCGCGAGGCCTTTCACCAGGAACAGTAGAACCATGGCAACAGCGAATACCGACCACACGTGGTGAATGCGGGCGGGGACGAACGAATTCAGATAGACCACGTGTTCGGTGCCCGGCACACGGAACAGCTCAAGCTTCTGAACGGTGGACCGCGGATTCAAAATGATGTCGAGCGCAGGGCGTATGGCGAAGGCAACCAGGAAGTCGACAAGACCCATCACGGCGATCAGGACGACTCCCGCGACAAGCAGCGGGAAGTGCGGCATGAGGAAGCCGAGGAGACGGCGAGCCTCGTTACGATCCCCTTTACGAACCTCGTCACGATCCTTGTCCCGATCCTTCGAGGGCGAGATTGCGTCCGTCTTTTGACTTGCAGGGCTGGCGTTCATCGGTCCGGTGTGCACAAATCGAATCTGCATAGACTATGCAGGAATGGCGAATCTTGCAAGGCGACGGGCATAAAAAGGGTCATCGGCTGAGCAGTTCCGCGGCGTCGGGCATACTGATTTCGTAAGGGGTATCTCGCGACGAAAAGGCCGCTTATCACGTTGTGGTTTTATCCAGATCGCGATGGACAACTTTCGTGGAGTAACCCCTCTTCTGCAGGCTGTGGCGGATCACCTCCGAAAGCGCGACAGAGCGATGGCGCCCGCCGGTGCATCCCAGGGCTACCGTGAGATAGCTCTTGCCTTCGCGGATGTAGTGCGGAATCAGATACGCGAGCAGGCTTTCGATGCGCCGCAGAAACTGTCCGGTCTGCGGGAAGGAGCGGATGTAGCGCGCGACGCGCGGGTCTTTGCCAGAAAAAGGGCGAAGGCGCTGCACGAAATGAGGGTTGGGCAGGAAGCGAACGTCAAAGACCAGGTCGGCGTCCGCGGGAACGCCGTAGCGGAAGCCGAAGCTTACCACCGAGATCATCAGCGGATTACGTCCGGGGTTCTGGAAGCGGTCGATGATGAACTGGCGGAGTTCGTGCACGTTGAACTTGGTGGTGTCGATGATCACGTCGGCGAGGCGGCGGATGGGGGCCATGCGGCGGCGCTCTTCGTGAATGCCATCGGCGATGGCGCCGTCGTGCGCAAGGGGGTGGGGGCGGCGCGTCTCGCTGAAGCGGCGAATCAGAGCATCGTCGCTGGCTTCGCTGAACACCAGCGTGACGGGGTGTTCGCTGCGGAGCCTGCGGTACATCTTCGGGAGATTTTCGATCTGCTCGCCTTCGCGGGCGTCGACGAGCAGGGCGGCGCGCTCGATTTCTCCGCTGCCGCTTTCATAGAGTTCGCTGAACGTGGGAATGAGCGCGACCGGGAGATTGTCCACGCAATAAAAGCCGAGGTCTTCGAAGGTGTTGAGGATCGAACCCTTGCCGGAGCCGGACAAGCCGGTGAGGAGCACGAGCTGGCGCCCATCGCGTTTCCGGGCGAGTCGCGCCACGGCCGCCCGTTAGACCTTTACCCGGCGGCGGTGCGTGCTGGGGATGCGGAGGTCTTCGCGGTACTTGGCCACGGTGCGGCGCGTGACGTGGATGCCTTCGTCGCTGAGTTTCTTGGTGATTTGCTCGTCGGTGAGCGGGTGCGCGGTGTCTTCCTCTTCGATCATCTGCTTGACGCGGCGCTTTAGGGAGGACAACGACATCTCGCTGCCCTGGGGCCCGTTGACGGATTCGGAGAAGAAGGTTCGCAGCTCGAGAACGCCTTGCGGCGTATGGACGTATTTGTTGGCGACGGCGCGGCTGACGGTGGAGGGGTGTACGCCCACCTCCTCGGCGACTTCCTTGATCATCATGGGCTTCAGATGGTCGGGGCCGTAGTCGAGGTAATCGGCCTGGCGGCGAAGGATCGAATTGCAGACGCGCACGATGGTGTGCTTGCGCTGCTCGATATTTTTCATCAGCTGGATGGCGGCGGTGAAGCGCTCCTTTACGTAGGAGCGCACGTCGCGGTCGGCGGCATCGCGGGCCAGCAGGCGGCGGTACGTGGGGCTGAGGCGCAGCTGCGGGAGATCGTCATCGTTGATGAAGACCTGCCATTCGCCGTCCACTTTGCGGAATTGGACGTCGGGCTCGACCAGGCGCGGCTCGGTCTTGTTGTAGCGCAGCCCGGGCTTGGGGTCGAGGCGCTTGATTACGTCCACAGCGCGCTTTACCAGCTCGATGGGGCGGTTAAGCGTGCGCGCCACCTCTTTGAGCTGGTTATTTTGCAGGAGCTTCAGGTGCTCGGTGATGATCTGCTGGGCCAGCGTGTTCTGCGGATCGATCACCTTAAGTTGGATCAGCAGGCATTCCGTCAAGTCGCGAGCGGCGACACCCGGGGGATCGAATTCCTGGACCATGGTGAGAGCTTCTTCGACGTCTTCCATGGAGTAATCGGCGGCCTGGGCAATTTCATCGAGGGTGGCGGTGAGGTAGCCGTTTTCGTCGAGATTGCCGATGATCGATTCGGCGAT
>JBEKTG010000240.1:0-5726 GCA_049516275.1 Candidatus Acidiferrales bacterium | reverse complement strand
ATCTTGAGTGGCTGTGACTTTTTTGATTTTTTGCGGGTGCCCCACCCTTGCGTTTTCCAAGGTGGGTCTTTCTCTTGACCTGCGCTTTTCGTAGTCATTCTCGAAAAGCGATACAGAAGGTCGCGGGTAATTCACCGCGAGCGGAGGGCGGTGAGCGCAGCGAAGGATCCCTCTCCGTTTTCTAGGGGGTCGGCGCTTCCAGCCCCGACAAAAAGACCGGCCCGCGTGGGATCAGGGTGAACTCTTGCGTCTGGATCGCCAACGCCGATTCAAGATGCGCCGACAGTCTTGCCGAGATAAGCCGGGGCGAATACTTCGGAAGCGAATGTTTCCAGAGTGGTCGCAGTCGTATTCTGCGGCGACCTCGGCTCCTGCGGATCGCACAAGCCTGCATTTTCGCCTCGAAACATTTCGATCATCAGCGCCGCCGATTTCTTGGGAAGTCCTGTTTGGACCAGCGCCCCTTCGAGCATCATCAGAGGCACCTGCATGTAGCCGAGGCCGGGCTTGCCGATCGCTTTGCCAAGAATCGTCGCGGCTTCCCGCATCGCATAATCGCGTGGTCCGAGAAGCTCCTGCACCGAAGATCCCGAGAAGTCGCGCGCAGCCAGTCGCGTGCCCGCGTAGGCGCCGATATCCTTGGCCGCAATCATCGGCTTAGGCACGTCGGGAGAAGCGGGACCGGGAAGCGTGCCCATCGTACGCAGTGGCTGAATCATCTGCAGAAAATTCTCCATAAAGCCCGCGGGCCGCAGGTGCAGGGCGTTGAGTCCCTGAATAGCGTTGAGCTTCTGCTCAAGATTGTGAACGCCGACGATCGGCCCAGTTCCCTGTGGGTGCTGCGCCCCAAGGCTGCTCAACGCGACGGCGCGAGGTACCTTCGCCGACCTGACCGCCGTGGCGTACGCGTCCGTCACTTTCTCCTGGTAAGCGCGATAGTCCTCCGCTTGCATCGCAGGGGGAATCATTAGGTAGACCATATCGGCGCCCTGAAACGCAGCCGTCATCGCCTCCGAGTCATCCGCATTCCCCGCGAAGATGTCCGCGCCCCGCGCCGCGAATGGCTGAAGCTTGCCCAGGTCGCGACCTATCGCTCGAACCTTTTCGCCCTTGCCGAGCAGGAAATCCACCGCCGCTCGTCCCGTGTGTCCTGTAGCTCCTGTAATGACGATCATGATCCCTCCTGTTTATCCGCCAATTTATCTGGCTCTTCATCTGAAAGCGAAAGGGAACTGCCCGCCGTGCTGGCGGGCATCGGAATTGTGATCCCTGCC
This sequence comes from Candidatus Acidiferrales bacterium, assembly GCA_049516275.1. Classification (GTDB taxonomy): domain Bacteria; phylum Acidobacteriota; class Terriglobia; order Acidiferrales; family UBA7541; genus Palsa-295. The sequence continues at coordinate 4,452 of JBEKTG010000240.1, read as the reverse complement.
CCGCGCGCAAATTCCGCAGCCTCAGGGTAACCCGCATCCGCGTAGCGCGCGACGCCGATCCCCGAATCGTTGGGGAGCACGCGTTCGATGCGTTCGGCCATCTCCGGCGTCCCGTCGGCGACGACTACGTAGCTGGTCCCCAGCGAATACCCGATACCCTCGACTCCGCAGTTCTCGATGCTGGCCCAGGTCGCCCCGCTCGCCGCATTCAGCAGCGCGTTCAGCAGTGGCCAGTCCGCGATGGCGACCGAACCATCGCCCACGTCTTTGGTCTCTTCGTAAGGCGACGCGACAAAGCTGCCATCCAGGTGGCCGCGTCCCATCGCGATGGGTGCTTTGAGTTCTCCGCGAGCCGCCAGTTCGTTGAGCGCGAGGCCAAATTTAGCCCGCTCGCCATAGCCTAGCAAGCAGGCCCGCGCAGGCAAACCCTGAAAGCGCACCCGCTTTTGCGCAAGACGAATCCACCGCGAGAGACTCTTGTCTCCCGGAAACATTTCGAGAAGGAGTTTGTCGATCCGATGGATATCCGCGGGTTCTCCCGAAAGTGCAACCACGCGCAAAGGGCCGCGTCCTTCGCAGTTGAGGGAACGGAGGTATTCCCGCACGAAACCCGGAAATTCTTCGGTATTTTCCCGATCCCTGCCTTCCGTAAAAACACCTAAATTATTGCTCCCGTAGTTGAACGCCACGGACCCAAGCCTCCGTAGTTCCCGAACGCCGTCAGCGTGTCTCGCAATCGATTCGAGCGCGCGCGAACGATACGCCTCCGGATCTTTTTCGCGAAGCTCAGAAGCCTGCATGACATTCAGCTCCTGAGGGATATACCTGCCAGGGTCTTGAGCGCTGGTCTGGTCGGTGAGCAGGTCCGGCACAATTCCGCGGCGCGCCAGCGCGGGAATTACGTCCGCACAATTACCTACGAGCCCCACCGAAGCCGCCTCGCGCCTCCGCACCGCATTCTTTAGGATGCGAAGGGCTTCATCGAGATCGTTCACCATTACGTCGCAATATCCGCTCTTCACCCGGCGTTTGATTTGCTCCGGGTCGGCGTCAATTCCGAGGAAAGCTGCTCCGTTTAGCGTCGCGGCCAACGGCTGGACACCGCCCTTGGCGCCCATTCCGCCGCTTACTATCAGCTTGCCGGCGAAATCGCCCTGAAAATGCTTCCGACCAACGGCGGCAAAAACTTCAAAAGTCTCCTGCAGGATTCCCTGCGCGCCGATATAGAACCAGCTTCCTGCGTTCGCGGCTAATACCCGGGGTACGTACGTATTTGTGCGGAAGACAGCTACGGGTTTCCCGGACTGCACGAGCAGGGTCTCGTCATTTCCAAGCGAGCGGAGGGACGCAACGATCGCGTGAAAGCACTCCCAATCTCGGGCGGCTTTGCTTCGGCCGCAGACAATCAGCTCTTTGGGGTTGTCGGCGACTTCCGGGTCCAGGCTATTCATCAGCATCCGCAAAGCGGCTTCCTGCTGCCAGCCCTTGCAGGAAATGGCTGACCCGCGCGGGGCCCGCACAGGTTGATAGCCCACCGCTTCGCTCATAGTGATTCGATCCAAGGTCGATGCAAGCATCTTAGTACGGAAAGAGGCGAGCGCGAGCAAGCGTTCGGGCAGGGGAGCGTCCGATCGAGTTCGATGCATGGCCGATGTGCGGGCGTCGCCTGCCGCCGCGCTATGCTATTCTCGCGATTTGTAACCGGAGTCGCATGATGACGGAACGCCTCTACTACAATGACTCCTTCGTGCGCGAGTTTGACGCGCAGGTGCTCTCTTGCGAGCAGGAAGGCGAGCGCTGGAGGGTGATCCTGGACCGCACGGCGTTTTACCCCACTTCGGGCGGGCAGCCCCACGACCTCGGAGTGATAGGCGACGCGCGAGTCCTTGAAGTGGCCGATGCGGAGGAGAAGGTCGTCCATTACACATCAGCTCCCGTAAAACTGGGTCCGGCTCACGGAGAGATCGATTGGGCGCGGCGTATCGACCACATGCAGCAGCACACCGGACAGCATCTGCTGTCGGCTGCCTTCATCGAGCTGTTCAATTTCCAAACCGTGTCGTTCCACCTGGGCAGGGAAGTCTCGACCATCGACCTGGCGGCGCCTTCGATCGTCCCACGCCACGTGGAGGAAGCCGAGCGCCGCACCAACGCGATTATTTTCGACGACCGCGTCGTCGCCGTGCGCTACGGCACCGCTCAGGAGCTGGCCGAAGCGGGCATTCGCAAGCAGGTGGACCGTGAGGGGATTCTGCGCGCCGTCGAAGTGGAAGGCTTCGACCGCCAGCCTTGCGGCGGCACGCACCTGGCACGCACCGGCCAGGCCGGAATGCTTCTCACGCGCAAGCTCGAACGCCGGAGGGATTCGTGGCGCATCGAGTTCGTCTGCGGCTTCCGGGCGCTAGCCACCGCGCGCGTCGATTACGCCACACTGAGCCAGGCTGCATCCCTCCTGAGTTGCGGCCTGCCCGCTGTTCCACCGGTTCTAGCCAAAATGATCGAGGAGCGCCGCGGCCAGCACGGCGCGGTGAAGCGTCTGGAGGAGCGGCTCGCAAAGCATGAAGCGTGCTCACTGCTTGCGGCGCATGCTCCTGCTTCTCTGGACGCGCCACGTGTGATCGTCACCGTTTTGGACGATGCCTCGCCCGAATATCTTCGCCTACTGGCCGCGACGCTCGTCGCCGAAGGCAAGGTAATCGCACTGCTTGCCAGCGGTTCGAGCGGCCATGTGGCCCTGGCTCAAACGAAAGGTCTCGCCGCCGGCGACATGGGCAGCGCCCTGCGCGAAGCGCTCAATCAGTTCAAGGGCAAAGGCGGCGGCGCAGCCGATTTCGCCCAAGGGAGCCTCGCGGACCCCGGGCAAGCGGACCAGTTTCTCGCGCGAACCCGGAATTTGCTGGCCATCTGAAGAATCCTATCCAATATGATCCTCAATGTGATCCGCGCGACCGGCGTGGCACCTTCGAAACGGCGCCAATCGAAGTTTGGTGAGGCCGTTTCATCCGACGACTGAAAAATAGCAGGGGCCGAGTCAGGCTCCCGCGAGCTTGACCGGCCCCCAACCGAGAGCAGCATGGGCGTAGGCGTTTTGGCCTCTACTTCTTGGCTTGCAGAACGGGAACTGTTTCCGTCTTGGTTGCTTCCTCGCTTCCGCGTTCGCTGGCGCGGGCGCGGCCATAGACGAAGACCTTCCCCAGTTCGGTAACACGGAGGGACTCAACCACCCAATGGTTGCCCCGGCTGGCGGTGAGCAGCGCGTCCTCACCGTTGGCACTGCCATCCGCGACTGGGGACGGCACCATCCCGACAGACTTGCCCGACGCCGCGTTTCGGATCAAAACTGTGGCCGGACCAACCCCAATCCCGTGATCCAACGTGATCACATAGTCTCCAGCTGGAAGGACCACATCGGCCCAGGTGGTTTCGTGTTGCAGCGTGAACTTGCCCCGAAACGACGTTTGAGCGTTGGCCGGGCTGGAGGAAAGACAAGTCGCCAGCAGGACAGCGGCAAACATTACTGATTTAACTGTGGTTACTCTAATTTTGAAGTTCATGGTCGTTCTCCTCTTTGTGATTGGCCGGCACGGCTGCCAAACTTCCGGAGTCCGCGTCGTGCCTTCACCCAATAAAGCGAGAACCAAAGAAGAATCGGCTCACGAGAATCGAAGATTTTCCAACCCCTGCTATTAAAGGGGCTTAAGATCGGGGCCTCTTCTTAGCCGTCCTATGGATAGGCAAATTGACATTGTTGGCCTCGGCTTGTACCTTCTGAGTAATTCCAAGTTACTCGGCGGCAGGAGCGAAAATTTGTCCCCAGGTTCATCCGCGCAGATAAGCCTTCTCCTGGCTGATTGGGGCCACGGCGATGAAGGCGCACGCGACGCGCTGATTCCTCTGATCTATAAGGAGTTGCGCCGCATCGCCCGCCGCCGTCTCTGGCGAGAGCGTCCCGATCACACCCTGCAGACTGCGGCCCTGGTGAACGAGGCGTATTTGCGTCTGGTTCGCCAGGAACCTAAGGAATGGCAGAACCGCGCCCACTTTTTCGGTGTCGCAGCGCAGATGATGCGGCACATCCTAGTGGATCATGCACGGAACCGTCTCGCTGCGAAACGCGGGGCGGGTGCTCCGCGGTTAAGTCTCGATCCCGATATCGGCGTGGCTAAAAACCCGGAGGTTGACCTTGTAGCGTTGGATGATGCTCTGAACAGGCTCACGAGTTTGGATCCGCAACAAGGCCGCGTAATTGAACTGCGATTCTTCGGCGGGCTCTCGATTGAGGAAACCGCCGTGGTTATGGGCATCTCGCCAGCCACGGTAAAACGGGAATGGGCAACCGCCCGGGCCTGGCTTCAGCGCGAGTTGAAGAAGGACCTAAGCAAGTGACTCCGGAACGCTGGCAGGAAATGAAGGAAGTGCTTGCGGGAGCGCTGGAACGGACACCGACAGAGA
>JBEKTG010000239.1:0-5786 GCA_049516275.1 Candidatus Acidiferrales bacterium | reverse complement strand
GCGGCCACAACGTCAAAACCCCACTTCATAAGAAACGCCTGCAGCATCCGCCTCGATACCGGATCGTCTTCAGCAATCAGAATGCGGGTTTTCGCTGTGCTTCCTGCGCTCATGGGTATTCCGGAGGGAGATGCGGTTGGAGACAAGCAGGAACTCACGTCGCCGCCCTGGAAGAGAGGGCCCGCAACTCGGCGAGAAGCCGCCCGGCCTCCGCTTCGAGGAGCGCGAATTGTTCCCGCGCCCCGTCTAACTTTCCCGAGCGCGCCTGCGATTCAAGCACCAGCGCCAGCTGCGACGTGCCGGTTGCTCCGATGTTCGCGGACGAACCTTTCATCGTGTGCGCCAAACGCTCCAGCAGAGCGGCGTCGTTTCCCTCAAGGGCGCCGCGCATCTCAGCCAGGGCGTTCGGACATTCTTCCGCAAACAGGTTCGCAAGTTCCTCCACCAGTTCCCGGTCTCCTTCCACAAGCTCGAGTGCGGCAGCCATGTCCCAGGCGGGCGCACCGCGTTCCGCCGTCAACTCACTGCCTTGAAACCGATTCTTCACGCCGTCGCCCTCTCGCAATTCATTCTCCTTTGAAACGCTCGATCCCACTGGCCGCTCTGTCCGGATTCAGATTCTCCGCAACGTCCCGGGAGGCAGCCGCTCCGCGGCGGCAAACGTTCGCACCAACGGAATCGCGCGGCCGTCGCCGGTGGACGCTCCTACCCCTCTCTGCAACTCCGCCTCTCCGGCAGGCAGGAGCGCGCCTTCCGCCTCTTTCGCAAATGCAAGAGCGTTTTCGAAAGCGGAGTAATCGATGGAAATAACGTCGCCCAGGCAAACCTGCTGCGTAGCAAGAAGGCTCGCGAGCGGGTAAACGAGATGCCGTTCGATCGCCCGCTTCAGGTGGCGCGCGCCGTATTTCATGTCGGTCCCTTCGCGCAGCAGGAAGTCCTTGGCAGCTGGTTTTATGCGGAAAAGGAAGCGCCCTCGAGCCGTGTCGAGCACGCGCTGCTGAATCATGGCGAGCTCAATTTCCAGAATCTGTTCGAGCTGTGCGGAACGAAGCGGGTGAAAGACCACCGTCTTGTCGATGCGATTCATGAACTCCGGCGCGAACTTGCGCTTGGCCGCGCCCGTGGCTGATTTCTCCACCTTTTCGTCCAATCGAGGCCGTGCATCCGCGGAAACCGTAGGCGCAAATCCCATGCCGCCCGTCATCAATTCCGTGATCTCGACGCCACCCAGGTTCGACGTCATGAAGATCATCGTCTGCGACAAATCGACGCGGCGATTGTCGCCGAGCGTGAGCGTCGCCTTGTCCAGAATTCCCAGCAGCAATTGCCATAGCGCGTCGGACGCCTTTTCGATTTCGTCAAACAGCAGGAAGCTGATCTGCAGCTTCTCGGTGTGATACTGCGCGAGCGCCTCCTGCGTGATCAGCGGATGCGTCTCGCGGTGCCCGAGATATCCAGGAGGTGAGCCAATCAGTTTCGCAATCTCGTGCGAGTGCTGGAATTCGGCGCAATCAATCTTGAGCACCGCGTGCGGATCGCCGAACAGCACTTCGGCCGTGGCTTCGACGACGCGCGTCTTCCCCGCTCCGGTGGGCCCGAGGAACAGCAAGTTGCCTACGGGACGTCCCGGCGAGTTGAGCCCGGCGCGAAATACCTGATACAAATCCACCACCGCCTGCACCGCTTCGTCCTGCCCCACGATCTTACGGCGCATGCCAGCCTCGAAATCCTGGGACTCGAGACTTCGGCGCGCCGGGTCCAACTGTCTTCCAGTCCCTCCCATCATGTGATTCCTCCTGTTGGACCTATCGGCAGATCGCAAGCGCCCTTTGATGTGCGTCTCTGCGATGGTTTAAAGCAGCAGAGGGGCCATAAACTGTTTCGCTCCTCCCAGCAACCAAATCGAGCATTTTCAGGCTGCTAGGGGAAAAATTCCGGAGGGGAGAATGGGCGCTTGAGGGTCGTAGCGTTCCATCTGAGGCGAAGAGTCCCGTAATGAAACGGACTTCCTCTTTTCCACCGGTAGCTTCATCGCAAAAAATCAGCAGCTTGCTTCCGGGACGCCACTTCCCGTATGGTTTGACCGGAACTTCACAAAAGAGAGACACGATGAGACGCGTACTTGTGATTGAAGACGACAAGGACATTGTCGAACTGGTGCGGTACAACCTGGAAAAGGACGGCTACCAGGTGGCGTCGAGCGGGGATGGTTCCAGCGGTCTTTCGCAAGTTCGGAAAACGCCGCCCGATCTTTTGATTCTCGACCTCATGCTCCCGAAACTCTCGGGACTGGATATCTGCAAGGAAGTGCGGCGCGACGTCAGCTTGAACCGCTTGCCCATTTTGATTCTTACTGCAAAGGGAGAAGAAGCGGACCGCGTTGTGGGGCTGGAGCTCGGCGCGGATGATTACGTCACCAAGCCTTTCAGCCCGCGGGAGCTTGTCGCGCGCGTCAAGGCGCTTTTGCGGCGAGCCGATCCCGGAGCGCCGTCGGACAAGCCGATCGAAATCGGCGTTCTGCGAATCGACCCAGCGGCCTATCGCGTGACGCGTGGCGGAAAACCCGTGCCGATGAGCACCCTCGAGTTTCGTTTGCTCTATTTTCTCGCGGCACGCCCGAATCGTGTGTTCACGCGCGATCAATTGCTCGACGGGGTTTGGGGCACCGAGAGATTTGTCACACCGCGCAGCGTGGACGTGTACGTGCGGCGTCTCCGCGAAAAAGTGGAGATCGATCCGCAGCATCCTGCTTATATGAAAACGATCCGCGGCGCCGGTTATCTGTTCGAAACCCGTGCGAGCTAGACTCTTCTGGAACCTGGGGCTGACATATCTGGCCCTGATCCTGGCCGTATTTCTGGCCATTAATTTTTATGCCTCGGGCGCGGTGCGGCAGGACTACGTGCGCGCCACCTTCAGCCAGCTCGCGTCGCTTTCGAATGTCGCTCAGGAAAAGCCCCCCCGTTTCGACGATCCTCAAGCTATTCTCGAATGGACCAACTGGCTGGCTACAAGCGGCGCCAGTGTCTCGGTGATTGATCCGGCAGGCCGCGTCATTGCCGCGTCGTCGCAAGGGCCGGCCCAGACGCAGAACCCCGGGAGCACCTCCGATTCTCAGGAAATCAAAGCGGCCTTCTCGTCCGGAGAAGGAGAATCGATCCGCCGCGATGCAATATCGCACCGGGAGATTGCCTTCCGCGCCGTGCGATACCAACCGCCCTCCGCTTCTCCCGTGGCCCTGCGGATGGCCTTGCCGCTGGCGGAAGTCGATTCGTCGCTCGCCGACCTTCGCCGTAGGCTTCTCGATGCGACCATCGTCATCGTGGTGGCCGGCGCGATTGCTCTTTTTTTCTTCTTCCGCTCTTTCGCCGAGCGTGTGGAACGCCTCAAGCGCTTTTCTCTGCGGCTCGCGCAGGGCGATTTCCGTCCGTTACCCGCCGAGCGCGCCAGCGACGAACTCGGCGAACTGACGCAAGCCCTCAACGAAACGGCGGCATGGATGGACCGCACGATCCGGTCGCTCAGCGGCGAGCGAAATCGCTCCGGCGCGATTCTGCGCAGCATGGTCGAAGGCGTAGGAGTGATCGACGCACAGGAACGGCTGGTTTTCTCCAACCGCGCGTTCTCGGAAATCCTGAACTGCGATTCTTCGAGCAGCGAAGGCCGGCCCCTGATCGAGGTAATCCGCAACACCGAATTGCTGGAAGTGATCCGCCGCGCCCTGGCCGGAGAAGAGGGCCTTCAGACGGATATCGTGATGGGAACGGTGCAACAGCGGAGTTTTTCGGTTACCGCGGCTCCCGTACAGGCGCTCGAGGGCGGGGCTGTATCGGGCCGCCCATTGCCGGCACAGCCGGGACCGTCTGCGGTCGCGAAGCCCTCAGGAGCCATCGTGGTGCTGCATGACGTTACGGAGCTGCGGCGTCTGGAACGCGTGCGCCAGGATTTCGTCGCTAACGTTTCTCACGAATTCAAGACCCCCCTCACCGCCATTCAGGGATTCTCCGAGACGCTGCTCGCCGGCGCGATCGAAGATCCCCGGAACAACAGGCGGTTTCTTGAAATCATCCGCGACCATGCCATTCGACTGGCCCGCCTCACCGACGATCTGCTGAAGCTGGCGCGCATCGAAGCAGGAAAGCTGGAAGTGCAATTCTCCCCGGTGTCGGTGCTGGACCTGGTGGAACGCTGCGCGGAAACGGCATTGATGAAGGCCGATCGAAAGCAGATTGCGCTCGAGATCGACATCCCGGCCGGGCTTCCATCCGTGCGCGGCGACGCAGGACTCCTGCGCGATGTGCTGCAGAACCTGATCGACAACGCCATTCAGTACACTCCTTCCGGCGGGAATATCCACGTGAGCGCGGCTGCGCGGGAGCGAGAGGTGGTACTTACCGTAGCCGACACCGGTATCGGAATCCCCCTCGCCGATCAGGAACGGATCTTCGAGCGCTTCTACCGCGTCGACGCGGCGCGCTCCCGCGAGGCCGGGGGAACCGGCCTGGGCTTGTCGATCGCCAAACACATTGTGGAAGTCCACGGCGGCCGGCTGCTGGTGGAAAGCGAAGTCGGCGCCGGCTCGAAGTTCTCCTTCTCGATCCCGCTGGCAGTATAAGAGTTGCCGTTGTTTCCGAAGATTCACGCCTCCGTCACGCCCTTGCAACTCTTCCGTGCCATTGTGCATGCGTGAAGAATTCGACTCGTTCGCCGTTCGAGCGCGGGGAGGTCCAGGACATGGCAACAACCAAGCCCAACACCGAAGGAATCTTTCAGAGCGTGCTGGTGAATTACCTGGTTTCTCAGGCTCGCACGGTGGAAGCATCTGTAAATCGCGCCCTGTGGGCCGTGCTGGAGCGAAACGAACGCCTGGCGGGCGAGGTGTTTCTCACCGAGCCTCGCATCAACGAAATGGAGATCCTGATCGACGAACACGCCATCCGGGTACTGCGGCAGGGGAACCTGGCGGACACGGATGTGCGCCTGGTAGTAGCCGCGCTGAAGATCAACAACGACCTGGAGCGCATGGGCGACCTGGCCGTGAACCTCAGCGAGCGGGCCATTTCCCTGGCAGGCATGGGCGCCGCGCATCCCCCGGCGGAGCTGGAGCCCATGACCACAGCGGTTCGCGCGATGGTCTCCAAGTGTCTCGGCGCGCTGATCTACCAGAATACCGAGCTGGCCGTCCAGGTGCTTGAAAGCGACGAAGTCGTCGACCAGTATCGCGACCGCATTTTCGAAGCGCTCCTTTCGCGCACCACGGAAAACCCTGACCAGGCAGGGCCCAATCTTCATTTCGTGCTGGCTTCGCGCCATCTGGAACGGATCGCCGACCATGCCACCAACATCGCCGAAGACATTCTGTTCTGGGTCCGCGGATTGGACGTGCGGCATGGCCGGGGCAAGCAGCTCGATGCAATCACTGCGGGAGCCAAAACCGGAGCCGGAGCGTAGTCATCGAGTTTTCACACTGTACTCATCGGAAATTCAAGAGACGGGCATATGGTGCCTCTCCAGGTGGGCGACCCGTACTTTCTGTCCGGGACGACCGTTGCTGAAGCATTCGACCCAATCAACATAAGGCACGACTTACCAGGGGCGAGGCTTGTGGTCTGCAAGTACCGTCGGTGAAAAACCGCGCGTCGAGAACCGGTGGTGCTTATGCGCGGCAGCCACCCGATTTTGTTCGGGATGTAACACGACTGTAACAATTTTGACAAATAATGAGGAGAACCCTAGATCATGAAACGACTTTCGCTTATAGCATCGCTTCTTCTGGGCTTGGCAGG
>JBEKTG010000238.1:0-6047 GCA_049516275.1 Candidatus Acidiferrales bacterium | reverse complement strand
GGTTCGCGGCTGGTGGCTTCCGCGCTGGGTGGCTTCCAAGCCGCTCGCAGAAGTGCGGGCAGCGACGAGCAATCTCCTCGCCATGCTATCGAACAGAGCGCTTGCGCCGCCAACGACTGTGCGGTATTCATTGAAGGACTTCCAAGACGCAGTGCGCCTGGCCGACGGTGAAGCAGGACAGCAAAAGATCCTGCTGGACTTCTCCGAAAGGGCAGCATAACCGGCGGAGCCTCATGGCGGTCGTCGCGAACCAAGCCCTAGTGTTACCCAAAAGTTCGTGTCCGGATTTGACACGAGTGCGGGCTATCGTTAACCTTGAGCTCTTATGAAAATTATTGTCGCCGACAAAATAAGTGAACGGGGAATTGCGCTGCTTCGCGAAACGGGCTGGGAAATTCTCACTCCGGCGGCCGCCGACGTCGCCGCCCAGATTGTCGATGCCGACGGCCTGGTGGTTCGCAGCGCCACAAAAGTGACGCCTGCTCTGCTCAAGCAAGCCGCCAAGCTTCGCGTCGTCGGCCGCGCCGGCGTCGGCGTGGACAACGTGGATATGGATGCGGCCACGCACCACGGCGTCCTGGTGATGAATACGCCGGGAGGAAACTCGGTCAGCGTTGCCGAGCACACGTTTGCGCTGATGCTCGCCGTGGCGCGTTCCGTGCCCCAGGCCAATGCCTCCATTCAGGCGGGCAAATGGGAAAAATCAGCTTTTTCGGGAACTGAACTCCGCGGGAAGACTCTCGGGCTTGTCGGACTTGGCCGGATTGGCACCGAAGTCGCGCGCCGCGCTCACGCGTTTGGAATGAAGGTCTTTGCGTACGATCCGTACGTGGCTCCCGCTATCGCGCGGGAAGTGGACGTCGATCTGGTGACGCTGAACGAATTGCTGGAAAGGTCGGACGTGGTCTCGTTGCACACGGCCTTGAGCCCTTCCACGGAAAAGATAATCAACGCCGAGGCCATCGCGCACATGAAGAAGGGCGCGATTCTCGTCAATTGCGCGCGCGGTGAATTGATCGACGAAGCCGCCCTCGCGGAGGCGCTGCGTTCCGGCAAACTCGCCGGCGCCGGCGTGGATACCTTCGCCAAGGAGCCTCCCAAGGACTCTCCCCTGGTGGGCCTGCCGAATCTGATCGCCACACCGCACATCGCCGGCTCCACGCGCGAGGCCCAGGAGGAAGTAGGCACGGCCGTCGCGCAGCAGATCCGCGATTATCTGGCGGATGGATTGATCCGCAACGCCGTCAACATGCCCGCCGTTTCCGCGGAGCAATACCGGCGCTTGCGCCCGTATCTCGAACTGGGCGAGCGCATCGGTATGCTCGTCGCCCAGGCCGCGCCCTCGCCGAGCTTTAACCACATCCGGATTCGCTACGCAGGCGAGCCTTCCGAAATTGGTTCGCACTTGATTCGCAGCGCCGTGCTGATCGGCATCCTGAATCCCATCCTCGATGAGAAAGTAAATCTCGTGAACGCCTCAGAGGCCGCCGCCACCCGCGGGCTGGTGGTGGAAGAGACGACGCGCCGCCGCGAGCGGGGATTTCCCAACACGGTGGAAGTGGTAGCCAGCGACGGCAAACGCGAACTCACGGTAGAAGGCACAGTGGGGCAGGACGGTTCCCCGCGCATTCTCGCCCTGGACGGAATCGGCCTCGAAGCGGCCCTCGAAGGAACGCTGCTGCTGATCCGCAACAAGGATGTGCCCGGCGTGATCGGAAAAATGGGCACCGCTCTCGGGGACCTCGGCGTGAACATCGCCACATTCGCGCTCGGACGCCGCGCGCCTGTCCATGGCGCGGAAGCTCTCGCTCTTCTCGGGCTCGACGGCGACATCGACGCGTCCGTAGTTCAAAAGATCCTGGCTGTTCCTTCGGTCACCGACGCGCGGCTGATTCGCCTTCCCGCACCCGCCAAGCAGGAAGTGGTCAACTAGCCGGTAGCGCAGCAATTTTCGAACCGGCGCCTCATTGTTTCAGCGGCGCCGAGTAGGGGCGGGGCTCCGGCAAGCTGCTGTCCGGCTCGACGATCCACACGCTGCGGTCGCGGTAATAAGTCAGCAGCGGAGCAAGGTCGACGCTGGGTATGTCGCGCGCCCACACGATCTTCGAATCGTCGATATCCGCGCGGTTGTAAACCCATTCCGCATTCGCATCGTGTTTCGCAGAATAGCGCACGATCACGAGTTGCTTGCCCGGCATCTTTTCCAATTCAGTTGCGATGCGTACCCGGTTGGCCATTCCAGGTTTCGGATAGTCCATTGGATGGAATGGCGCCAGAAGGACTGCGGCAATCACCACCGCGCGCGAAACGCCGGCGCCGATGGGCCGGCCTCGCCAGGTTACCTTCCTGAGATGGCGAAATCCCTGCATCGCGAGCGCAAAGACCGTGGCCACCAGCGGCGCCGCGTAATGCGGAAAAAACCACGCCACCAGAACGAAGCCGCAAAAGCAGATCGTGGTCTGCGCCACGAGAAAACGCACCCGGCGATCCTGCAGAATCCAGAACAACATAAGAAACGGCACGCAGAGTTCAGGCCAAAGAAGGAACCGCACGAGTCTTCCGGCATCGCGCTTCAGGAGACGAATCGCTTCGCCGACGCTGGCGGGCCTGCCCTCTTGCCAGGTGTCGTGATTCCAGCCGTTGTAGAAAGCGTCGAATTGCGCGTTAGGGTAACGAATAGGAGCCGTCGCCTTTTGCCACAGCAATGCGGGAGCGCTGCTCTCGTATAGGCGTTCGTTAGCCGTGTAGGGGAAAAGCAGAGGATTTTCCGTGCCGCGCCAGTTGTAGTAGGCCATAAACGTGCCGCACAGCAGAATCACCACGCAAAAGGGCGCGACGACGCGGGGCAGCGTCTGTCGCCAGGGCCGGCTTTGCTTCCGAAACAGCCAGAAAAGAAGTACGGCGACTACCGGCGCGCAGAAGACCAAGCCCTCAAACGGCCGGCTGTTGGCAAGAATCGCCACGCCCAGACCCAGAATCACCGCATCGCGCGCACGCCAGACCCGCATGATCCGTGGCAGAGCGCCGATTACCAGTGCTCCGCCGAGAGCCGCCACCGCGCCGCCCCAATAGCTGTTGATCCAGTAGCCGAAAATGCCCACGCGCAGAAGTAGCAGCGCGCCTCCCAACAGCGCCCACGGCGGCGGCAGCCATCCCTGCAACGCCCACACAACGGCTGCAGCCATGGCGGCAACGCTCAACAAAACGCCGATCCACGGGTGGCCGAGAACCTGGCCCAGGGCGAGCGCAGCTCCCTGTGCCGGCGGATATTTCGACATATACGTAGGGACTTGGTTCACATGCATGGTATCGAAGTAAATCCGCATGGGATGCGGCGGGTTGGTTAGGCGGCCATGAGCGAAAGTATCGGCCGCCAGCAGGTAGCTGAACTCGTCGTGAAACTCGGGGGTCGGAACGGGAACCAGAGGCAGCATCGCAACGCGCAGAAAGATTCCCGCGGACGCGACCAAGATAATCGCGAGAGCTTTCCTCCTGGCCAGGCGAGAGCCGAACCTTTCGACGGCCCCGAAAAAGCGCCCGCCGGCCTGCGGCACGCACACGGCCGCAACCAGCAATACGGTCACAACTGCCGCGGGGATGTCTGGAGTTATCCGTTCCACGTTAGGAGGGAGTCATTTGAGAAGGGAATTGCGCCGGATATCCTCTCTTCAGCACGAGGCCCGGCAGATTCTAGCAACTTTGGAAGAAAACAGCATCGCCCGCCCGTCGGCAAGGCGCGCCAGGCGATTTCGGTAGTAGGCAATGGCATGAAGGTGGGCCCCGTCTCGGTGGGGTAGTAGGGGGCATCGAGACGGGACCCTGGTCGGTCGGAGGCCAGCATATTATCGAAAAAGATATAGATATTCAAGAGATAATAACCGGCCTTGTGGAAAGCCAGGTCCGCCTTGAAAATCTCCCCAAGGACGCCCTTTACCGTAGCGGTTTCAGTTCCGGCTGCTGCCCGTCCGGCAAGGGGTAGCGGTCGACGTTCAGCACCATGGAAACGAAGCAGTAGTAACCCATCACCGACGTCAGGTCGACGGCTCCGCGATCCCCGAATTTATCCACCACGGCCTTGAATGACGCGTCGCTCACCTCCCGCGTCTTCAGAAGCTCGTCGCCGAAGTTGTAGATCGCCGCCTCGTCCGGCTGCATGGGAGCCGGCCGCTTGCCCACGGAAATAGCGTCGATTATGGCGGGGCTCAGCCCTGCGTCCAGAGCCATTTGGTGGTGCGACCACCAGTCGTACTGCGAATTCCAGAAGCGCGCGGTCATCAGGATCGCCATTTCGTTCAGCCGGTGCGGCAGAGTCGAGTGGAACCGCACCTGCGCGCCGAACTTTTGCGCGGCGTCTCCCATCTCCGGACTGCGCAGCAGCACATTGAAAGGCCCGTTCATCACGCCCTTCCGTTCGCCGTTCAGCATGTCGTCGACCATGGCCTTCTGCCCGGGCGTCAATTCCGTGTAGGTCAGCGGTCTGAAGCGGTCGCCGCGAAGGTGCAGGTCCGGAGCCGTGGGCGTCTGGGCGAGAGCAATCGATGACAGTAAAAGGATGCCGGCACCGGCAAGTTTGAGGCGCATATTTTCTCCATTTCCACGCGGATGGACACAACCGGAGCAGAGGCTAGCTTAGCGGTTTCTCTCTGTCAAATTTTTGTCTCAATTTGGTCAACTCGTACCAAGGTTGGGTGAGGGCTCTCGACCCCGCACCAATCCGGCTGCTACGATAGACTCATTCGCTGGAACACGTGCAGCCCATGAAGACCACCAAATCACCGCTCGAACAGCAGGTTCTCAAAGCAATCCGCCAGTCACGGATGGCGGTTCCCGGAGATCGTATTGCCGTGGCTGTCTCGGGCGGGGCGGATTCGGTTGCGCTTCTCCGGCTTCTTGACGGTCTTCGCGATGCGCTTGGCATCACGCTGCTCGTCGCCCATTTTAACCACGCATTGCGCGGGGCGGACTCCGAAGCCGACGCGCAATTTGTAGCCGACCTGGCGCGCGAACTCCGGCTCGGATGTATCTGCGAGCGGGAAAACGTTGCGGCCGAGGCCGAACGCCAGCATCTGAATCTCGAAGACGCCGCCAGACGCCTTCGTTACGCATTCTTTAATCGCATCGTCGAACAAGGCCTTGCCACGCGCGTCGCCGTGGCTCACACCGCGGACGACCAAGCCGAGACGGTGCTGGCGCGACTGTTTCGCGGCACCGGCCCAGCCGGCCTCGCCGGCATCCATCCCGTACTTGGAGCGATCATCCGGCCGCTTCTAGCCGTTCGCCGCGAAGAACTTCGCGAATATCTTGGCCGCATCGGCCAGCCCTGGCGCGAAGATCTCACCAATTTCGATCTAAGCCGCCAGCGAGCGCAGATCCGGGCACAGCTTTTGCCGGTGCTTCAACGCGATTTCTCGCCTCGGATCGTGGATCATTTGGGCGACCTAGCGCGGCTGTCCCGGGAAGAACAGCATTTCTGGAGTGCGCTAGTCGAAGACCGCTTCGGCAAGCTAGTCCGCGAAGAGAGTGGCCGTTTCGTTGTTCAAGTCCGCGATCTGATTTCACCTCTGCGTTCCGTGGTAAGCGGGGAATTGCAGGGACCTGACTGCCGAGCACGTGGAGCAGGTGATCCATCTCGCCAGCGAATGCACCAGCGGAAGCAGGATTGAATTGCCGGGCGGCGTGGTTGCCGAGCGAATCTTTGGCGAACTCGCCTTTTCGAAGCCAGCCCGCGCAGCGCGTGGCACGAGCCGCGCCGAAACCGCCAGGGTCCCGCTAGCGTATAACTATGTTGTAAGCCTTCCGAGCGAAGGGATGGCCGCTATTTCCGTTCCGGAACTGGGCGCCCGGTTCCTCCTGAAAATGATTGACTGGTCTTCCACGGAGCGCGACACTAACCTGGAAGATACCCTAGACGCTGACCTGCTCAAGAGCACGTTGACCTTACGGAACTGGCAGCCCGGGGACGCGTACAGGCCTCGGGGGCATCGCCAGGCGCGAAAGTTGAAGCAACTGTTTCTGGCGCGGCGTGTTCCCAGGGATGAGCGGGCGCA
>JBEKTG010000237.1:0-5792 GCA_049516275.1 Candidatus Acidiferrales bacterium | reverse complement strand
ATCTGGTCCATGATCAGGCAGACGTAGTCGCCGAACATGATATCCACGATCGGCCGAAGCCCCGTCATGGCCGCTCCCACTCCCAGGCCCGTGAATCCCGCTTCCGAAATGGGCGTATCGATCACGCGATCGGTGCCGAATTCCGTGGAAAGGCCGGTGAGCACTTTGAACGGCGTGCCCGCTTCGGCCACATCCTCTCCCAGCAGGAAGACGCGCGGATCGCGGCGCATTTCCTCGGCGATGGCTTCGCGGACGGCTTCTCCCAGGGTTATTTCACGCTGCGCTGTTGCTGTCATGGTTTCCGGCATGGCTCTCCCGCTTAGGCGTAAACGTCTTGGTCGACTTCTTCCGGCTGGGGATACGGTGTATCCAGCGCGAATTTGGCCGCCTGTTCGATTTCGGTTTTTATGTCTTTGTCGATAGCCGCAAGCTGGGCCGCGTCCGCGAGCTTTTCCGCAATGAGCCAGTCCGCGAGCAACTTGATCGGATCGCGTTCGGACAGCCACTTGCTTTCTTCCTGCTTGGTGCGATATTCGCGATTCATATCGCCCACGTGATGCCCGCGGTAGCGATAGGTGTTGGCCAGCAAAAACGAAGGACCTTCGCCCTTGCGGGCGCGGTCAACGAGCTTTTCCGTGGCGGCGTTGACGGCGCGAACGTCCTGCCCGTCGACGCTGACTCCGTGCACTCCGAATCCCGTTGCGCGCGTGAGGATGTCTCCCGCGGTGACTTCGGAGAAGTGCGTGTACTCGTTGTACATGTTGTTTTCGCAGACGTAGATGGCGGGAAGCTTCCAGATGGCCGCGAGGTTCATCACTTCGTAGAGCACGCCCTGGCCGAGCGCGCCTTCCCCGAAGAAGCAGACGGCGACGCAGCCGGTGCCCAGATGTTTGGCGGAGAATGCCGCGCCTGTGGCAATGCCCGCGCTACCCGCCACGATGGCGTTGGCGCCGAGGTTTCCGGTGGAGGGATCGGCGATGTGCATCGAGCCGCCCTTTCCCTTGCAATAGCCCGCTTCCTTGCCAAGCAATTCGGCAAACATACGGTCCGGGTCGGCGCCCTTGGCGAGGCAGTGGCCGTGGCCGCGGTGCGTGCTGGTAATGTAATCCTCTTTGCGCAGCGCGTCGCAAATGCCCACGGCGACGGCTTCTTCGCCGATATACAAGTGCGCGAGGCCCGGCATAATGGCGCGGGTATACAGGTCATTGACCTGCTCTTCAAACAGCCGGATGGCCATCATCCGGCTATAGGCCCCCAGCCACTTTTCGGCGGCGGCTTTGTTGGCACTGCGATCATTTACGGCCACAATCGTTTTCATCGCACTCCTGGATACGCAGGTTATTTTTGAGTACGCGTATTATCCCACTTATGTGATCGGGGGATCAACGTTGCCTATCGAGAACAGGGAGAACTCATCCTGGGGCCACGCCGTCGCACCTATCTTCTCATGGAGCAGTTGGTATCTTCCAGCGTAGAAAAGCAGAGGCTTGTCGTCCCGCGACTCGAAATGCTGCACATGGCCGACATAGAGCGTATGGTCGCCCGCTGGGTGCACGTCGATCACCTTTACTGCAAAGTAGGCCACGGCGCCGTCGATCAACGGAACATCGGCCCGCGTGGTAAAGCGGATGTGCAGGCCTTCCTGTGTGCGGCCGGCGAAGTGATTGCTCAACTGCTCCTGTTTTTCGGCCAGCACGCTTACGCCATAATGCCCGGTGCTGGGCAGGATTTTGTGCATGTAGGAGCGGTTGTCGAGCGACACCAACACCAACGGGGGATCGAGAGACACGGAGACAAACGCATTGGCGGTCATGCCATGCGTTTGCCCCTCGTAGCTGGCCGTAATGATCGTGACGCCGCTGGCGAACCGGCCTAACGCGCTTCGAAACTGCCGCGCGTCAAATGCCGGCGCCGGTGGTGGAGCGCTTTCGGCCGGCTCGCCCCCGCTTCGCTTAAGGCTTCCCGTTTCCATTCTTCTTCATCACCGCGCTGAAATCGTCCGGATTAATGAGGTCCGGTACCGTCCAGCCGTCGAGGTTGTATTCGCTCATGCACTGCTCGGCGAAACCCTTGTACTTCGCCGACTGGCCCATCATGTCGGCGACCATCAGGCATTCGAAGCGAATGCTCTCGTGGTTGCCGAAGTAGTTGCGCTCGTAGAGCTCGTGACGGCCGCCGAATTCGGTGCCCATCGCGTCCCACATCAGCTTCATCAGTTTCACGCGATCCTCGGCGGTGTACCCGTTCGAGCCCCGGACGTACTGATCCAGGTATTTCCGCGTTTCGGGCTGCTTGAAGTCGCTGGAGTGCGACGGCAGGTAAATCAGCGCGCTGGCCAGCGTGTTTTCGATGATTTCCTTCAGCCTCGGATAGGCAATGCTCGACATCACGCGGTACGCCAGCCCGTAATCGAGGTTTGGCAGCACGTACCCCGGGGTCCAGGGGGTGACGGTGCGCGCCATGGAATCCGTCAGCGACCAGAACAGGTTCCGCCAGGCCAGCACTTCGCCCACGGCCGCCTGCACGCCGCGAAACTCCTTGGAACCGGTGGCGTCGACGCCCTTGAGTAACAGCCCGGCGATGAAGTCGAGCTTTACCGCGAGGCGCGTGCAACCGTGGAACATGAAGCGCGGCAGGAATCCCGAGCGCGGGAAGAAGTGGTTCACCTTTTCGATGTCGCCGTAGGCGAACACGTTTTCCCAGGGCACGAATACCTTGTCGAACACGATGATCGAGTCGTTTTCGTCCAGGCGGCTCGAGAGCGGGTAATCGAACGGGCTGCCCATCACCGTCGCCGTCATTTCATAGGACGGGCGGCAGAACAGCTTCAGACCCGGCGCGGCCGTGGGCACGATGCAGACGAACGCGAAATCCTTCGTCTTGATTGGGAGCGCGCCGTTATTCGCGATGAAGTTGTAGTGCGTCAGCGTGGAAGTGGTGGCCACTACTTTCGCTCCGCTGATGATCAGGCCGCCGTCGGTTTCCTTCTCGACGTGCATGTACACGTCGCGCACTTCGGCGAGTTCCTTGTTGCGGTCGACCGGAGGATTCACGATCGCGTGGTTGACGAAGGTGATCTCCTCGAGAACCTTCTTGTACCAGCGCTTGGCGTTTTCCTGGAACGGCGTATAGAAATCGGAATTGGCTCCCAGCGTGGCCAAAAACGCCGCCTTGTAATCGGGACTGCGTCCCATCCAGCCGTAGGTGACCCTGGCCCATTCCACGATGGCGTCCCGCGCGCCGACCATTTCTTCCACGTTGCGCGGAGCCTTGAAAAACTTGTGCGTGTAGCTGCCGTTGCCCGTCTCGGTGGGGCAGCACAGGATCGGATTCTTCTTGCTGTCGTGGACGGCGTCGTAGAGCCGCGCCAGCATGCGCACCGTATTGCGGAAAGCCGGGTGCGTCGTCACGTCCTTCACCCGCTCGCCGTAAATCCATATCTCGCGGCCGTCGCGCAGGCTTTCAATGAATTCCTGCGAGGTGTAGGGCTGCTTGCGGCCCCAGGTGTTTCCTGAGCTGCCCTCTATAACCGCTTGCATCTGGTCGTTTGTCGCCATCGATCTCTCTCCTTCGATTCTTTTTTATGTGCCGATTTCGAAAGCCGGCCGAATTCAGGCGCGGCGTGAATCTCTTTCCGTTTCCATCCACCTAAAGTCGCAACAGAACTTATGCAAACTGCGTCCAATCCCGCTCGAACCGGAACACTTCCTTCGACGGCGGCAGCGGCGCCTGCGTCTCAATCCAGCGCACCGGCTCGCTCCCGACGTTCTCGAAACTATGGATGCAGCCGACGCTCGTCCAGATCACGTCTCCCGGGCCCAGATCGTACGTCTTGCCGTCGGCGACGGCCTTCACACGCCCGCCCACGATGAAATAGGACTCCTCAAAAGTGTGGTCGTGGGGATCGATTTTCGCGCTGGGGGAGTATTGAATCAAGAACAAAGACTGGTGAATCGAGCCGAAGGACCGGTCCACGAACATCTTGATGGCCACGCCCGTGGTGGGGTTAAAACCCTCCATCTGCGATGCGCCGCCGGGGCGCGGCAAAGAGGATTCGTCAAAATGGCCGAGTAACCCCTCGACCTTATCGTGGAAGCGGATCGGAGAACCCTGGGAGACCCACTCGCCCTTTTCAAAAAAAGTGTCGCGGCCATGTTCCAGCGAGCGGGGTTGCGGCGCCTGCATTTCCAGCCATCGCAGGGGCTTTTCGCCCGCGTTGCGCCAGATATGCGGCTTTCCCGTAGCGATCAATCCGTAGTTTCCCGGACCGACCTCGTAGCTCTGGTCGCCGATTTGAACGATTGCGCTTCCGTTTAGAATATAAAAACTCTCCTCAAATGAATGGCGGTGGGGCTTGATTTCGCCGCCCGGGTCCAGGTAGCAGATTCCCACTCCCATGTGCACAGAGCCCATGGAGTCATCCACATACGTGGCGCGCCGGTAACCAGTGCTGTGCTTTTCGTAGGCCTTCGGCGTGCGCGCACTCGCTTCATCGATCTTCGAAACGTGATGCATCGATCTTCCCCCACGAACTCAACCGCTATTTTCGTGGCGTTAAGTTAACAGATTTGCCCCGCATCGGCTTGCAGAAATTAAACTTTTCTGAGCAGAATCATGACCTCGCGCCGCAATGGTCGGGAGTGGCCGGAGACGCCGATCTTGGGTGCCTCTTTCTTGCACATTCCAAGGGAGTTAGGGGTTCTTTGGGCCAGTCCGTGGCACTTGACCGTGCCCGGGATTGGTATAGAATTGGTGGATTGCTTCTGTAATTGTGCGGAGTCAGAGACGGCTGCTCATACGAATGCGGTTTTTACGGTTGCCGAGACGCACGGTCGTGCGCTCCGGTCCGAGAATCGCCTGATTGCCCATAGCCAGACGATCGGCTGGCGCTCTCTTTACGCCGCGATTCTTGAAGAAGTGCCGTTCCAGGCGACCGAACCGCCGATTGGCCATCCTTCGCTGATTTACCATTTGTGCCGCCCGACTACGGTGTCGCGAAAAATCGAGGGCGGCCCTCGGGAGAAGGCGCTGATAGGGCCTCGGCGGTTCTGCCTGACGCCGGGCACCACGGCGGCGCAGTGGGAGCACGCCGGCAATCCCGAAATTCTGCAGATTTACCTGCGCGGATCGATCTACGCATCTGCTGTGAACGAGATGTACGGCTGTGACGTTTCGCAGGCGCCGATCGTGCCGCGTTTCGCCATCCTTGATCCGCTGCTCGAGCAGCTGGCGATCACCATAACCACAGCCTTGCGGGATGGCACCGTGGAGGATGGGCTTTACGTGGACACGCTGGCGCACATGATTGCCGTGCACCTGGCTCGGCAATATTCCACGCGCTCCCGCATCGCGCACGGACCCACGCCCAAGGCCATCCCCGGGTGGAAAATGCGGCGTTTGATCGAGTTTGTGGAAGAGAACCTCGATCGCGACCTCAGCCTGGAAGCGATGGCCGGCGAAGTCGAGATCAGCCCGCTTTATCTGCCGCGGGCCTTCAAGACGGCGGTAGGGCAGTCTCCGCATCAATATGTGCTGGCGCGCCGCATCGAACGCGCCCGGGAACTTCTGCGCGATACCGATCTGCCCATTGTGGATGTGGCCCTGTCGTCGGGATTTTCGTCGCAAAGCCACCTCTCCAATTGGTTCCTGCGCATGGTGGGCATCTCTCCCGCCGCTTACCGGCGGCAAAACAATCGCTCGTAAAACCCGTTTTCCTCCGGCTCGCGCCGGCCTTGTATCCGCTCAACAGGCCGTGATAGCATCCGCCTCCGTTTGACACGCTCGTTCCTGTC
>JBEKTG010000236.1:0-5808 GCA_049516275.1 Candidatus Acidiferrales bacterium | reverse complement strand
CGCGCCCAGAAAATCCTTTAAGTCGTGTACCAGGAACGGCAAATAGATGGCGTTCATCCGCCGCGCCGCGAACCCGGCGTTCTGCAAAACCGGCGAAAGCGAATGCCCGATGGGATCCCCAATCACACCGTAGACGGCGGTGCGCCGGTCGATCCGATCCGCGCGGTAGAGCTTTTTCGCTTCATCGAGGGACGTCTGGCCCGGCGCCGTGGCATGCTCCACCGGAGCATAGGTAAACAGAGTACCCATGCGCACCGAAAGAATACGGACGGGAGCCGCAATTTCCCCCATGGGAATCGCGACAATATCCTCCTGAGATGCTGCAAACTTCAATAATCTCAGGCTCTCTGCGAGCGAGCCGCATTGCGCCGCAATCTTGATCGCGTCGGGCTTCCCCAGACGGAGTTGCGCGGCCACGCGCTTTAAGTCGCGTGGAATGTGCTCGAAAAAGTGCGCAGAACGCAACTGGCGCCCTTCGCCGAGCATCACCTCCAGAAGTTCAGGAGGACATTTCTGCGTAGTCTCCACCTCCAAGTCGTACCAATTGCACCCAGCACGGAGGGCGTTCCACAGGTGAGCGAGCTGTTTTGCGACGCTCCCTCGGTACTTTCCACCGCCTTCGCGCCGCCGACATGTGGCAATTACGGTCGTTTTGGGGTGCTTTTGGGCTCCTAACCACTTCAAAAAGCAGTCGATTTCCGCGTCACCCGCCAGCCAATCCAGGCGAATTTCAACAAACTTGGCACTTCTAAAGGCGGTGCGGAGCTGTTGGCGCATGCCCTCGGCGTGCGGGGAGGCTACTACCGCGCAGATTTTGCCTGTTCCTGGCATTCGGGTTCCGGCTGGATCGAATCGGTGGGAAAACTCACCGAAGATATTGGAAATAAAGCTTCTACCATGTAGGTACCCAATATGTAAAGTGCCCGGGACCATTGTCTTGACGCTCCCAGAGGCGTTTGTTACGGTCGATTGAGTTGGATACCTTTGCAGCGCCTGGGTTTACTTCGTCGTTGCGTTCATTGGTGCGTTCATTGCGTTCAAGGAGCGGAATCATGCGCGGGAAAACGATCGTCGCGGGTCTGGTGCTTGGTCTGTGCGGAATTTCAGCTACGGCGCAGGAGAATCGGGCATACCCGAATGACGTGTACTGCACCGGCGTGGTAACGACGGAGGCAGTGCCGCACGACACGGTCGTGATCACCGGGCAGGACTCCGAATACAAGGTGGTCTACAGCGACCACGACTACATATTTATCAGCAAGGGCACGTCGAAGGGCGTGAGGGTGGGAGACCAATTTTCGGTGATCCGGCCCGTCGAAGACACCATCAAGGTGGACTGGACCAGGTGGCAATCCGCAATCTTGCACAAGATGGGAACGATGTGGGAGGACGAGGCGCGCGTGAAAGTAGTCGACGCCAGGCCGGATGTTTCGATCGCACAAGTGGTACGGGGATGCGGCTATGTGCAGCGCGGAGATATCGTGCTTCCCTTTGTCGAGCGCCCCGAGCCGCCGATTAAGGCAGTGGTGAATTTCGACCGTTTTGCTCCGGCGGACGGCAAGGCTCTGGCGATGGTGGTTACAGTACAGAAATTCTCGCCCGCAGCCGGAAAGAACGACATCGTTTACGTGAACCTGGGAAATGGCCAGGGAGTGAAGGTGGGCGATTATTTCCGCATCTTCCGGTACACCGGCACGCAACATGAAACCGCCTACCAGACGCCGGATTATGCCTTCGATATGGACGGTGACCTGGGGCCGAGCTACGGGTATGGCGGCGTCTCGACGAAATTCAACTGGTCGAACGTTCCGCGGGAGGTTGTGGGCGAGGGGGTTGTGCTCCGGATCGCGCCTAACTCTTCGACCGTGCTCATTACTTTCAGCTCGCGGGAAATCTTCGCCGGAGATTACGTAGAAATCGAGTAGTACCGCGGATGCGCTTCCTTCCGGTTACATCGCGTTCGATTTTGCGGCTGGCAGCCCCGATTCGCTGAAAACCTCCGCTGTAAAAACCTGCACTTTCGTGGCGGGGTCTTTCCAGGCAGACGGCTCCATTCCAGCTTTTCCGCAGGTCTCTTCCAGAAAACGGCGAGCACTCCAGCGAAATTCCGACGCCACCTGCGGCAGCAAGAGGCCTCGTTGCGCGCCGCGGCTGACGATCAGGCCGTGCCGTCCTGGCTCGACCAGATCGGGGGCAATGTCGACCGGTTCGGAAAGTATCGAGAGCTCGATATCGATTTGCGGGACTTCCTCAGGCCGAACCGGATCGAAACGGGGGTCTTCGAGCGCGGAAGCACGCGCGCAATACGCAACTACGCGAACGAGGGCGATGCCGGAAGCGAGCTGGCCGATGCAGCCGCGGAGCCGGCCGCGAATCCGCAGAGTGACGAAAGCGCCGCCGGGCTGCAAGAGAACTTCATCGGACGGAAGAGAGCTCTCCGGAAGAGGCTCGGCGTTTTGTGCGGCCAGCGCGACAGAGCGCCGGACCACGTCGAGGAGAAGCGTTTTCTCGCGATCAGCGAGTGAGGACATCCTGCGGTTTTTCTTTCGGATCCGCGAGTACCATCGTGCGGCGCCGCTGCTGCACCCGGAAATTGATCTGGCCCCAGAACATCTGGAAATAGTGGACGGCCGAGATTACGGCGCTCAGGACCACGAGCCACATGAGAGTGGTTCCGAGCGATTTAAGGGCGGCGTGTTTCGCGGTGAGAATCACGGCGCAGCCGGCCACGACCTGCAAAATCATTTTGGTCTTGCCGAGGGCGGAGGCCGGAATGATGAGACCTTCGACCGAGGCGATTTCCCGCAGACCCACGACCATAAACTCGCGGCCGATAATAATCACGACCATCCAGGCCGGAACGAGTCCCATCTGAACCAGAGAAATGAATGCCGCGGAAATCAGAAGTTTATCGGCGATGGGATCGAGAAGGATGCCGAGGGTGGTGACCTCGCCGCGCTTGCGCGCGATGTAGCCGTCCATCGCATCGGTGGAGGCGGCCACGATCAGGATGAGCACGCCCCAGACTTCGAAGTGAATGGGCAGGCCCCAGAAGTCCCAGTTGGGCTGGCGCGTCAACAGAACCACGACCAGCAGCGGAACGAAAAAGATCCGTAGGATCGTGAGGCTGTTCGGCAGGTTCATTTGGTTCCCGGGGAAGGGCTCTCGCGGCGGATGGTGATAATCTCACGCACCGCTCGGTTCACTATAGTCTGCCGCCGTTACCGGAGTCAATGAATCGCGGGGGAAGGCCAGGAATGACAGGCGCGGGCGAGCGGAGATATCTCGTTGCAGAGGAAAGACAAATCTTTTTGCTAGTATCTCTTACGAGCCACTGCTGCGGCAGGTCTGTGCAAATCATTGGACCGAATTGAAAGGACTGCTTGAAGGTCCGCAGCGAGTGAATTGCGTGCGGGAGCCTGTAAGACATTGAATATACACAAGTTATAAATGTTAACTGCGTGTTTCTGGGGAAAATCGCTGAAAAAAGATTGCCGGTGGATTTTCGCAGCCGGCCTTTTCCACAAGGATTTCCACAGAAAACAAGATTTGAGAGTGCCGGAATGGAGGAATACGCCCCCGGACTCGGAGCGTCCCCTTGGCGTGCCGTCAGGCATGTGGACTATTTAGCGTGTGCCGTGCCCGGGTCGAACTCCGATCTATTTTCCGGCGCGGGCCTTTTTGCGCTTCCGGGCTGGCGACGGGGGCTTGGCGCTGCGTGTCACGAACTTGTAGGCCATTCCGAGCAAGTCCCGCAGCACATTGGGACTGACTCGGGAGAGGCGAACCAGCACAGCGCTGTAGCCAACGTAGTGGTCGGTCACGTAATAAACATCGGGGGCCGCCGCGAGCAGTTCGGCGCGATCATCGAAGTCCACGCGGACCACAAGCGAGGCAGGTTCGGCGGAGGGATTCGCCGGGATACAGGCGAGGAGTTTTCCATCGACTTTGAGCGCCGGCATTCCGTAGGCTGTGCTGTCCTCCACGCGAGGGAATGCGAGTCCGATATTCCGCACGGTGTCAAAGTTGACTGCGATTCTGGTCATTGGTTAGGTCAATAGTTAGCACGATTCGGCATCGTGATCAGAATGCGGCAAACCGTTCTCGCATTCCTCCGCTCGACGCTATTGCGGTGTCGCCGAAGCGCGCCGCGCCCGCAGTGCGGCGAATAGCACGAGCCCGCCTACGCACTGCCAGGCGACAATCCTGGCTATCGACGCCCATCCCATGCTCACCAACAAGAACAGGCTTGTCGCGATCCCGAGCGGCGCAATCACCTGCCAAAGCGGCACGCGGAACGGCCGCTCCTGGCTGGGCATAGTCAGCCGCAGTTGGATCACGGCGGCACAGACCGTAGCGAACGCAATCAACGTACCGGTTGAGATCAGTTCGCCTATCAAGCTAATCGGAAGAAAGCCCGCAACTAGCATGCCCATGCCGCCCGTGACTAGAACACCGGTTTGCGGTATGCGCCGCCCGGCTACGATCTCTCCGAGTGCCCGCGGCAGCATTCCGTCATGCGACAGGCACATGAGAAGCCGCGAAAGTCCGAACACAGCCGGCCACAGACTCGCCCAGAGTCCTATCATCACGGCCATGCCGAGATAGGTTTTGAGCCATGCCAGCGACGGGCCGGCAGCAGCCAGAGCGGTGGTGAGCGGCGCTTCACTGTTGAGCAGCCGATAGTTGGTCAGCCCGGTCATCGTGGCCGCCACGGCCATATACAGGATCGTTGTGACGCCCAGGGTGGCGAGAATGGCAAGGGGCAGCGTCCGCTGCGGATTGCGCGACTCTTGCGCCGCCGTCGCCAACGCGTCAAAGCCCAGATAAGCAAAAAAGATGACTCCCGCAGCCTTGAAAACGCCGCGGAGGCCATAGGTCAAGTCGCCATTGGGGCCGACCCCGCGATAGGGCAGGAATGGTATCCAGTTGCCGTGGTTGGCATGCATGAGGCCAAATACGATGAATAGCCCGACTGCCGTAAGCTTGATCCATACCAGGGTCACATTGAACCGTGCGGAACTTCGAGTACCGAGCAGATTCGCCCCCGTGGTTAGTGCCACGATCGCAACCGCAGGCAAGTTCACCAGCGACCCCGTTCGGCGGAATCCTTCCGCACCCAGCACCAGCGGGGATTTCGCCCACCACGCGGGAAGATGCATCCCGAAATCGCCGATCACTCCCTGCATGTAGGCGGACCAACCGATCCCGATGGCGCCTATCGCGAACAGATATTCGGCGACGATCGCCCAGCCGATCACCCAGCCCGTGCCTTGCCCGAACGCCGTCCTCGCATAGCTGTATGCCGAGCCGGAAACCGGGATCATGGCTGCCATTTCGGCATAGCAAAGCCCGGCGAAGGCGCACACGATGGCTGCGATCACGAAGCTGAAGAGGATTGCAGGACCTGCGTAAAGCGCTGCTGCCTGCCCGGTGATTACAAAAATGCCCGCGCCGATCACCATGCCGACGCCGGTAAGCGTCAGCATCAAGGGACCAAAGGCGCGGTCCAGTTCGCAAGCCGCGACCGTCGCGGCGCGATCACCTGCCAATGTCTGGTCCCTTACTCATCCGCATCAATGTGACAAGAGCTGCAGACATTGTCAATGAATTGGACAGCTGGACTTGCCAGTCAGCGGAGAAAACAACTTCGACGAATCCCAACGCGCGGAACTGGACCAGCTCACCGCCTGGGCATAGAATGGTGGTGTTTGGGCCGGTTCGATTGGCAGGGGTTGGAACTTTGGCTCTGCAACGAAACGCGAGAGTGGCTGCCCTCTGTGGGCGGAAATGCAGAAGATTCCTTCT
>JBEKTG010000235.1:0-5817 GCA_049516275.1 Candidatus Acidiferrales bacterium | reverse complement strand
GATGTCTCTCCCGTAGGCCGCGTTTATCAGGCATGTGGATTACGAGTACGCCATAGTCGGTTCAGAAACATTGCCAAGCATTGATGGAGTGCCGTTGGCGCCAACGCTTGTGAACGGCGGCTGAAATGGAAGGAGTGTTCCGGACGCCTGCGGCCTACTTCAACTCCGCATCATCCGGCCGCACTTCTTCAGGTGGGGGTCGCGCCCGTCAGCGCCGGAAGGCCGACACGCCGCAACAAGTTTTGAAAACGCGGGTCGTCCCGCAAGCCGTCCATGCTCGGATCTATATGAAGATAAATAAGCCAGTGGGAATGCTCTTCGTACGATTTCTCCAGGCATTCGATCGCGCGGTCGTTTTCTCCTAAACCAATGTGGATTCCGGCGAAGAAGTAGGGTGCAACATACTTTCGTGTCGCGAGCTCTGTCAGATCATCGAGCATCTGAACTGCTTCGGTTGTTCTACCCGCCGCGCCAAAAGTTTGCGCCAGTGCTGCGCGCATCATGGGACTGCCGCCGGACAGCTTCACCCCCTTTTCACCCTCGGTCATCGCCCAATCGTAGCGTTCAGTTTTCCTGAGCAGCAGACCAAGAATCCAGTACGTGACGGGGTAGTTTGGGTCCAATTCGATCGTTCGGCGCAGTTGTTCGATGGCTTCGTCGTATCGGCGATCGTTATAGAAGGCCCACCCGACGGCTACGTTGATAATTAGAGACAGCGGATCGAGCTCCTGACCTTTTTTCATCTTAGCCATAACCTCGGCGTGTTTCCCCATGGTCATTAGGTACTCGGCGTACCAGTGGTTGGCAGTCGGATACGTGGGGTCCAATTCGAGGCTGCGCTTGAATTCGATCTGAGCCTCGTCCCACCGCCAATCGTGCAGCCATAACAGCGCTGCCAGGGACGCGTGCGCCTCTGGGATATCCGGGTCAAGCTGCAGGGCGGCCGTCGCCGCCACTCTGCCTTTAGGAAACACTTCCTTCGGCGGCAGATAGCTGTTCCATCCCAGCAGTACGTAGGAATCGGCCACACCGGCATAAGCGAGCGCGTAGCTGGGATCTTTCTCGACCGCCTGTTGAAAGTAATCGATCGCCTTATAGAACCCTTCTTCAGTCCACATGTTCCAGTGATGACGACCGCGCAGGTAAAGCCGGTACGCCTCGGCATCCTCCGTGTGGTGTTTTATCAGTCGCTTCTTTTCGGCCCGGGTCAACTGCAGCCGCAATTTCCCCGAAATCTCATTGGAAATTTCATCTTGGACAACGAAGATGTCGTCAGGTTTGCGATTATATTGCGCGCCCCATAGCTGAGAACCTGTGGCCACGTCAACTAATTCGGTCCCGATGCGCATAGAGCTGCCGACGTGCAGTATTCTTCCCGTGAGCACGGCGCGCACGTTTAGTTCGCGACCGATGGCCTGCGGATCAATTTTCCGGCCCTTGTACCGAAACACGGTGCTTTGCGCCATCACCCGCAGCTTCGGTACTGTGGCCAGAGTATTAATGAGGTTCCCGGTGATCCCATCACTGAGATACTCGTCCTCGGGCTCGCCACTGGTGTTGTCGAACGGCAAAACTGCTAGCGAGTGGATGATCTTGGAGACTCGCTGTGGGCGCACCGCAGCTGTTCGATCAGACGGAGTCTGCGCTCTGCGCTTTCCGCTCGAGGACAAAAGATTTGCGGACGGTCTTGCCGCCGGTTCAGTTTCTTCGTCCCCAGGCCTCCAGCCCGAATCGGAATCTCGCCTTAACCGTCGCAGCTCGACTCCCATATCGGCCGCGTTCTGGTAGCGTAGCTTGCGGTTCTTCTCCAGAGCTCTGCGAATCACCTCCTGGAGTGCCGGCGGGACGTTGGGATTCAGTTGCATTGGAGCCACCGGATTGCGATTGAGGATGGCTTCCGTCAGGACGCCCGAACTGGCTCCTTGAAAAGGCAGCATCCCCGTGGCCATCTCGTAGAGAACGATTCCGAATGAGAACAGATCCGTCCGGCCGTCCAACTCCTCAGCCCGCACTTGCTCCGGAGACATGTAGGCCACGGTTCCCATGGCCGTCCCCGGGCTAGTGAGATGTTCTTCGGCAACGTAGCACAAAGATTGCGTCAGCTGCACCTCGCTCCGGCTTGCCACGCCTTTCGGACGCATGCTTTTGGCCAGGCCAAAGTCGAGAATTTTGACGCGCCCCCGACTTGTGACGAAAATGTTTGCGGGTTTGATGTCGCGATGAATGATGCCTTGGCTGTGCGCGGCATCGAGCGCATCGCAGACCTCGATCGCGATCGAAATAACACGCTCCGTATCCAACGTGCCCGCGGCTATCCAGTATTTCAGGGTTACGCCATCTAGATACTCCATGGCGATGAACGGATGGCCTTCGTGGATCCCAATTTCGTAGATTGTGCAGATATTGGGGTGATTGAGCGCGGATGCGCGTCGTGCTTCGCGGCGAAAACGTTCCAGCGCCAGCGGGTCTTCGGCTGCGTTCTCGGGCAGGAACTTTAAGGCAACAAACCGGCCGAGTTCGTTGTCCTGGGCTTTGCAAACGATACCCATGCCACCGATTCCTAGTTCCTCCAGGACGAGGTAGCGCGAAACGGTTTGCCCGTTAGCGAAATGGCCGTCAGCCACGCCTGAGGTTAAAGCGGGGGCGTTAGAGTGCATAGTGGTAATAGTGACAGTTCAATTGCACAGCAGGGACTTCGACGAGAAATGGATTCTAGTCATCTGACCTGGTAATACGTTCAGAGCGGATCGATCTTTGGGGTTGCAGTTCGCTTTTACGTAAACAGGACGCCTTTTCTTCGCTCTTGTGCTCGCGGATGTTTCTTAGCCGTTGGAATTCCTGGACTTGGGACTTCCTCCTAGTGTTGCGTCGACCCATTGAGACCGCCCGGATTACCGGAAACTGACCCACTGCCGTGTTTTACAGAACAGTGCTGGAAATCGGGCCCCGCCGTGATGTACCGTCGGAAGCGCGGAGGTGAGCCGATGTCTTTTGAAGAAGCCCTGGAGCGAGTCTCTCGCGATGACTCATTCAGGGCGACCGTCTACGCCATGAACACTCTCCTGATTCACAAGGGAATTTACACCCAGCAGGAATTCCGGACGCTGTTTGTCGAATGGGTGGAGAAAGAAAATAAAAAGAAGCGCGCCAGCGACGGCTCAGTCGAGCGTTCCAAAGCCGCTTCGGCTTAGACCTTTTTCCCCGCTTTCGCCAACGCCGCGGGATGCGGAGCTTCAGAGCCCGCGTGGCAACAAGCGCTTCGTATTTGCCCTTCGTCGCCGCCTTCGCCTTTCGCTGTCATCCTGAGGAGCGCAGCGACGAAGTACGGTTTTCCATCGCGCGGCTTTCGCGCGATGAATCTCTCCTCGCGCCGCAATTCCAGCAACCACCATTGCAGCCACGCCACGCCCGTTAAGGGAGCCGGAGCTTTCCAGCTCCGAAATAAAACAAGGGCGCGCAGCGCCATCCTCTCGCGGCGCCCTTCCCGCGAGCCTTCGTCCTCTACTTCCTTTGCCTCCTCAACCTCCTCTGCTTCCTCCGCCCCGCGTCAGCTCGCGCCATCGGCAGTCCCAGTCTGGCCCGCGATCAAGCCCGGAAGCGGCTGATATTGCGAATTTCCTTGCGGTAGTCGGGCGCGGAAATTTCCACGGTGCGGCACATTTCATACAGGCGCGAGCGAATCCGCTTGCCCACGCGCTCGGTCAGCGTGTCCTCCACCGACGGCGCACGCATCCCCATCGCGCGCGCCGGGGCAGGCGAAGAAGCCGGGCTCTGAACGGTGTCGGTATCGAGGAAATTGGTGGTCAGGATCGAGACGCGCTTATCGTTGTAGCGCGAATTCAGCACGTGGCCTACGGTCTCGAGCGCCCAGGGCGACGGCTTGCTCGATCCCACGTCGTCGAGCACGAGAATTTCCGTGGTCAACACCGGCTCGAGCACGCTCATCTCGGTCGATTGGCTCACCGCGTTGTAGCTGTCCTGAATTTCCTTCAGCAGCTCGCGATAGTCGTAGAAAAGCCCGCTGTGGCCGCGCAGCACCACGTGCTTGAGCACGGCGATGGCGAGATGAGTCTTACCCGCGCCGCAGGGCCCCATCAGCAGAAGGCCGTTCTCGGAGCCTACCGGGAATTCTTCCGCGAAGCGCTGCACCAACAGCTTTGCCTGCGTGAGGCTGCGATTCCAGCTGTCGAGTTGGTCGCGGGAGACCTGCTCGATATCGTTATCGGTCTCGAAATTGTCGAAATCGCAGTGGCGATAGCGCTCCGGGACGCGGGCTCTTGCCAGCGCGCGCTCGGTGCGGTCCCCGGTCGTGCAGTCGCAGGGCACCGCCCACACCATCTTGGGCTCGCCCACAGCCGTCCCAGGACGCGCGCTTTCAGCCGCGGCCATCGCCAGCGCGCCATCCGTGCTTCTCTCGACAACTTTCCAGCCGCTGCCTTCACACAGCGGACAATCGGATCGGGCCATGGCGCAAGGATAAGCGCGGAGCGATGCCAGCGCAAGCGCACGCACGCCGCGACCCTGTGAATCGCCTTCCCCATGGTCTCCCCGGCAAATTCCACCCGGAACGGATAGTCAGAAAACCGGACATGTGGTGGTTTAGTACTACTTATGTTAATGGAGAGAGGACTGATACAGCAATTGATGCGCTAAAGCCCTCACGAATGAATTCGGTACTTCCAGTACCTACAGTTGTAGTTGACGCCAGTGGGAACATCGGCCACAATTTCGGCACATCAAGAGTTGCACAGGCTACCTGGCTTTGGATCCCGGCCCCGTAGGAAAAAGTTCTTCATCCCGAGAGTGTTATCAAAGGAAGAGGAGGATCCGATGATTGAGCGTTCGAGGCTGGAACAACGTGCCTGTCCCCGTGCCAAGATCTCTTTGGGCGTGCGCTCACGCCCCTCGCAGCCCATGTTCGATCAGTTCGACGAAGTGCTCGTCGCTATGAACTCCTCCCGCAGCGGGTGCTATTTCACCACGAAGAGCGCGCTTTACAAGAAGCGCATGCGCCTGTTTGTCTCAATTCGCTATTCCGATGTCCCCGGCGCCATCAATCGAGATTACTTCAGCGAAGTTCTGCGGGTGGACGAACTCAAGGATCGTCGCATCGGAGTCGCGGTCAAGTTCCTCATGCCGATCAGCCTTACCGTTCAGGACCATCATCGCCAGGCTGGCATCGTTCCTTATAACTACGTCGAGAGACCGCTACGGCCCGAAGCGCCGGCTGTTTCCCGGAGCCGTCGTCCGGCCAGTTGGTCAACCATAGGCCTGTTCTTTATGTTGTGAGTGCTGCTTCACTAGCATGGGGGACGGTCAGACGGGACATCACTGGGCTAGTGCCGGACGGAGCAGTCTCGGCCTCGGGCACATCCGGGAGCGGTTGCGACTCTTAGCGAGCTGTTGATTTTTCCACGCGAATCGGGTGCCGCGGAATCGTGCGGACGATGGCGTTGCGGGCCGCGCGCGGGTCCGGCGAGTTAAAATTGCGCGCCACTTCCGTGCGGACGAATTTGATGAACGCTTCCATCTGCGACTGCATTTCCGCCATTTTGTCGCGCATGTTCAGGATGATTTCGATGCCGGCCAGATTCACGCCGAGTTCGCGGGTGAGGTTCAGGATCACTTCCAGGCGCTCCAGGTCGGAGTCCGTGTAAAGCCGCGTGTTCCCCTGCGAGCGCGACGGCTTCAGAAGCCCCACGCGCTCGTACAGCCGCAGCGTCTGCGGATGCAGTTTGTAAAGCTCGGCGACGGCGCTGATCATGTAGCCCGCTTTTGCTTTCTTTCGTGGGCGTGGCGTCATCGGCGTCTCCCTGA
>JBEKTG010000234.1:0-5817 GCA_049516275.1 Candidatus Acidiferrales bacterium | reverse complement strand
ACCAGCAGTTGAGCGATCACGCGCTGCGGATTCTGCTTCAGCGCCAGTTGCACAGCTTCTTTCAGCGAAAGGTGCAGCGGGCCGTTGGTAGCTGCCGGCGGCTGCTGAGCAAAAGAATCCACTGCCAACGACGCATGCAGAAACAACAGGAGCAGGAAGAATATTCGCCGGGGACTCGCGGCCATGAATCGACCTCCCAATCGCGGAAAGTAGCAGCGCCGAGCTTATATCCTCCCGGATTCTACCGCGACGCGATGCTTCAGCGCTTGCCCCAGGCTAACTTCATCGTGAGGCTGCGCGCAGTTCGGTATCCCTCCCTGGCGACTTACATTCCAGGCCGGACAATCCCGAGCCTGTTCATGCGGAAATAAAGAGTCGAGCGGTTCAATCCCAAACGCGTGGCCGCGCCATTCGGACCGGAGAGCACCCATCGTGTCTCCTTCAGCGTGCTCAAAATGTGCTTTCGCTCGACCTCCTCCATAGTTTGGGACCGGCCGCTGTCGGGTTCCGGCGTGGCACGTGTGTTGAGATCCCGCACCGGCACACGCAGCACGGGTCCCGGAGACAGGATCACGGCGCGTTCGATCACGTTCTCGAGTTCGCGAATGTTTCCCGGCCAGTGATGTTGCGCGAGCTGATGCATCGTCTCGCAGGGGATCGTATCGATCGCTTTGTTCATGCGCCGGCTGGCCTGTTGCACAAACCGACGCACGAGCAGCGGTATATCTCCCCGGCGTTCGCGCAGAGGCGGAATCGAGATGGGGAAAACATTCAGCCGGTAGTAAAGGTCGCTGCGAAACTGCTTCTCCGCAATCATCTCCTCCAGGTTGCAATGAGTCGCAGCCACCACGCGGACATCGGCCCTCTGCGTGCGCGTGCTGCCCAATCGCTCGAATTCCCGCTCCTGCAGAACGCGCAGAAGCTTCGGCTGTAACTCCAGGGGAATATCGCCGATTTCATCCAAAAACAGGGAACCGCGGTCCGCCAGCTCCAGCCGTCCGACTTTCTGGGCAATCGCTCCGGTGAAAGCTCCTCGCTCGTGCCCGAATAGTTCGCTCTCCAGAAGGCCCGTCGGTATCGCCGCGCAGTTGAGTTTCACAAACGTCCGCTCCCGGCGGCGGCTTCCCTGGTGAATCGCGCGCGCGATAAGTTCTTTTCCGGTGCCCGTCTCTCCCAGCAGCAACACCGTCGAATCGCTCGGGGCGACGGTTCTAACCAGTTGCAACACCCTCCGGAGCGCCGCGCTCTGACCCACGATTTCTTCAAACCCCCTCTCGGCGGACTCTCCGCCGGAAATCGCTTCCATCTCTTCCGGGAACGGCTGGTCAGTATCCTTCAAGGAAGTCCTTTCGATTTCGATCGGGGAATCGCAGGGCGAGTACGAATGTCCGAGGTCCGAGTGCGAAAAGGCAACAGCAGTTGAAACCATGGCAATCCTCCTGTAAAGAACAAGTTTGCCGGCCATCGGCAATCATTGGGAAGTGATGTCGGGTTCAGCGTTTTCGCAGGTTCCGCGCGCCACTTTCTCTTTCGATCCACTCCCGTATATAAGCCGGGCAATTCTGAAGGGCGATGCCGTCCGTCTCGCACAACGCCAGAAACTTCACGGCCTCCCGATCCACCAGCGTTACGTCCTTTAGATCCAGCACCAGCCGGCTGCCTTCCGTCTCGAGCTCGAAAAGTCTTTTCAACTCCGCCGGATCTCCCGCTTCGATGCGGCCGCTCAGCTTGAATACAATCCGGTCGTTCGCCGTTCTCTGAATCTTGAGCATCTGAATCTTTCAGAAGAGTCTCTGCCTCGGTGCAGTTTCAAATGTGCTCGGACACGGATGTGATCGCAATCACAATGCCAAGCTATTCGATTGAAATACAAGGAGTTGCCGGCCGCGTCAGTGGCGAGCGTTCGCCAATTGGTTAAAAGCCGTACAAAATATCCGCGAAGCCTGGCGAGCGGGTGCGAGGGCTACGTCTTGAAGCGATTCTTGTTGATCTTGAATGCTCGAATTTTTGATTCCAGCGTGGAGCGGGGCATTCCCAGCTTGGCCGCCGCGCCCGAGGGTCCAAACACACGTCCCCCGCTTTCACGCAAGGCCGCTTCGATCATCTCCTTCTCCTGTGCCGCAAGTTTTTCGGAGAGCTCAAACCGGCTCTTCAATTCGGCGGCAGCCGGCTGGCGCGAAAGCCAGCTCTCATCGACGGAGAAGGTCTCTGTCTCGCAGACGATCACGGAGCGTTCAATCACGTTCTGCAACTCGCGAATATTCCCCGGCCAGGGATAGGAGGCAAGCAAGCTCAGGCTCTTTCTGTCCGCCCGCCGTATGTTCTTTCCCGCCTTCCGTGCGTAACGATCGACGAAGTACTCAACCAGGAGGGGAATATCTTCCCGCCGTTCCCGCAGGGAAGGAATCTCGATCGGAAACACGTTGAGGCGGTAAAAGAGGTCGCGGCGAAAGGCGCCCGCCGCGATGGCGGCCTGCAAATCGCGGTTCGTCGCGGCGATCACGCGGACGTCGCTTCGGATGGGCCGGCTTCCTCCCACGCGGTCAAACTCGTGTTCCTGCAGTACACGGAGCAGGGCGATCTGGGTCTCAGCAGGAAGATCCCCGACTTCATCGAGGAAGATCGTCCCGCCTTCAGCGAGTTCAAAACGGCCCAAACGCCGCTGGATCGCCCCTGTAAAGGCGCCCTTTTCATGGCCAAACAATTCTGACGCGATTAAATCGCGCGGGATCGCCGCGCAGTTGACGCTTACAAAAGGGCGTGAGGAGCGACGGGACCGCCTATGGATGGCCCGGGCCACCAGCTCCTTCCCCGTCCCGGTTTCGCCGGTGATCAGAACGATGGAGTCGGTCGGAGCGACCTTCGACACGCGCGAAAGCACTCGTTGCAGCGCGGGCGACGCTCCGACGATCTCTTCAAACATGGATGTCTTGTCGATTTCTTCCCGCAGGGCGACATTCTCGTGTTGCAGCCGCTCTTCAGCCCGCTTGCGGTCCTCAATGTCGGTCGCCGCCACATACCAACGCGTGATACGGCCCTGTTCATCCCTTAGCGGATTGCGGCGGAAAAGAAACCAGCGATACACCCCGTCTTTTCGCCGTGTCCGCGCTTCTCCCTCGTGCGGAACACCGCTCAGAAATTGACTTTGAACTTCGCTCGTAATCCGTTCCCAATCCCCCAGAAGGAAAACGCCGGGAGGGTCGGCGAGCCGCCATTCCTCCAGAGTCTGGCCGTAGTAGTCGAGTGCGGCCTGGTTGGCGTAAAGGCGGTCGCCATCGGGCCCTTGTACGAACACGTGCTGCGGCGCAAGATCGAGCATCTGGCGGAGTTCTATTTCCTGCTCCCGGATCCTTTCTTCGGCATGCTTGCGCTCGGTAATGTCCTCGCAGGCAACCAGGACAACCGGTTCGTTTTCCCGCAGAACGGCTCTGGCCGTCTCGCGAACCCACAGCATCGAGCCGTCCTTGCGCGCTTTGCGAATTTCCCAGCTCATGGACTGGCCGGGTTGTTCAAGGCACTGCGCGACATATCGTTGAGCCGCTTCGCGATCGGGCTCATAAAAAACGTCGAGCACTGTCTGGCCGGCTAACTCAGCGGCGGTGTACCCAAGTTGTTCAGCCCCAAAAGTATTGACAGCCAAGACGGTCCCGGCGGCGTCCACCATGAAGTACATCGTCGGGTTGTTCTCAAAGGCGTGCCGCCATTGCTCCTCAATCTTCCGCAGCGATTCCCCGGCCAGCTTTGTCGCGGTGACGTCCATCACTGCCCCGGCAAACTCGCTATCGCCCGTTCCCCTTCTCAGGGTCTGAGCGACCACATGCAGGTACTTCACGGCGCCATTGGGCATCAGCAATCGATGCTCAAAATCGAAATCCTTGCCATCCCGTGCTGCACGCTCGACGGTCTCTTGCACCCGCCCTGCATCTTCCGGATGAACACGTTCGAGAACAAGCTCTAATGTGGCTTTCACACTCGGGTCGTACTGGAAGATTCGATAGGTCTCCTCGGACCAAAAGAGCTCTCCAGTGGAAACCCTCCAGCCGAAGCTGCCGGTGTGGCTGAGCCTTTGGGCCTCGGCCAAATACGCTTCCCGGCGCCGCAGTTCTTCCGTCAGATGCTCCTGCTCGGTGACATCGATCGCGGTGCCGACGATATGTTTCAGCACGCCGTCGCCGACGATGGGCACACCGACGCAGCGAATGTGCCGAATCTCGCCATCTGGCCGCACAATGCGTTTCGTTTCGTCGCATCCCAAACCTTCCGCCAGCATTTTTTCGATCGTCTGGGCCATGGACTCGCGGTCTTGCGCGTGGACGGTTCCCAGATATCGCTCGAGTGTGGGAGGTGCCCCGGCCGGATCGAGACCGTAGATCTGAAAAAGCTCGGGCGACCAATAGTCAAAAAATCCCGAGGGGTTGAACGCCCAGCATCCCATGTGGGCAAGCCGTTGCCCCTCGGCAAGATAGAATTCGTTCCGCCGCAGATGTTCTTGCGCCCTTTTCAGATCCTCGATATCTATGCTGGATCCGAACCAGCGAACGATGTTTCCGCGGCCGTCGCGCAAGGGTGCCTTGTGGTGCAGCATCCAGCGATAAGCTCCGTCCGCGCGGCGGACGCGCGCTTCATATTGGAAGGTCGTCCCGCTCGCCAGACAGGCGCGCCACTTCGCAACGATTCCGTCGACATCCTTCGGATGAATCGAGGCCGTCCAGTTCCAGCCCTCCAGATCCTCCAGCCGTCGCCCTACGTACTTCAGCCACGGCTCATTGAAGAAATCGAGATAGCCATCGGGCAAAGCGGTATGGATCAGCGCGGGAGTCGAGTCGATGACGAGCCGAGGGTCCGGCGTTTGCCCTGGCCGGCCGGAAGCATGCCCGGTGGATGCCATGGCGCCGATTATATATTCGTTTTATATCGGATTGCTTAATTGACTGTGTGAGTCGCGTCGCAACGGCTTGCAAGTGCGAATATTCGACGAACTTACCCGACCGCGCCGCGGGCGCTGTCAGCATCTGCGCATTTGCCAGCATATTGACACAAGTCCGTTCGCTTCACAGGGAGCGATTCTTAATAAGCCGCTTATTTTGAGAGAAATCCGGACAAACCGTTTTGGGGCTTTCAATTGCCCGGTTGCGTCACCTTAGCCTTGTCAAGCAGGCATGGAACGGAAAGATGGGCGCGGTGATCAAGACAACTGATCAGAACGTCCGTTTGGTCTGACTAGCGCTGGAATCGCCCTCCTGTACGTGGTCGGGGATTCACAGTAGAGTTCATCTTTCAATCAGGGAGGCGGATCGACTATGGCGGCTGCAAGCACACAGGCTCCTGTTCCGGCGAAGGAGCCGGAGCACGTTCCAGAGCAGCCTAAGCCCGAATCGAAATGGCGCAGCTACCTCGTCCCGGCGCTGGTGGTGCTGCTGGCTGCAGCAGTCGTGTTCACGATCACCTGGAACTGGAATTCCTGGGAAGGCGGCCGCATCGAGCAGGTCACTGACGACGCTTATGTTCGAGGCGATCTTACGCCGCTCAGCACCAAGGTCGCGGGGCTGGTGAAGGACGTACACGTCTCCGACTATCAACAGGTCCACCGGGGAGACGACATTGCCGACCTGCAGGATGACGATTACCAGGCCCAGGTGGCGCAGGCCACCGCCGCGGTGGAAGCGGCCAAGGCCGCGATCGAGAACAATCGCCGCCAGATCGAACTGCAAGATTCGCGCATCGACAGGGCTCTAGCTGGAATCGATCAGGCCAAGGCCCAAATCACGGCCTCGCAAGCCGCGAAAGCGGCAGCCCAGGCCGATGTAGTGCGCACGC
>JBEKTG010000233.1:0-5822 GCA_049516275.1 Candidatus Acidiferrales bacterium | reverse complement strand
ATTTCCGCTCGCTGCTCGGGGGTGAGGACCCGCCGTCCGAGTTCGAGGCTGGCGTTGCGAACTCGTATCAGGATGTCGCGCAACTGGCTCGCCGCGCGCTTAGCCGCGGAAGCGGGATTGTTGAGCTCGTGAGCCAGCCCTGCCGAAAGTTTTCCCAAGGAAGCCAGGCGGTCGCGCTGCTGCTCCATGCGGGTGGTTTCGCGGATTCTGTCCGACATGAGGCCCACCAAGCGCTGGGCCAGCTCGGGCATCTTCTGCACGAGTTCCGGAAACGAGGAAGTAGGAAAGCGCAACACCCGGGAATCGGTGAGGACTCGCGCGCCAACGGTGAACTGCTTCATTCTGGAAAAGGGCAGCACCCCTGTGACGTCACCCTCCTTTAAGGCAAACACAACGGTCTCTCCGCCGATTTCGCCGCGCAATTGCAGCTGACCTTCCAGGATCACAAACATCGCGTCCGCGGGATCGCCCTGCCGGAAGTACGCCTCCCCCGGTTTAAGACGCAGTTCTTCCGAGTGGGCGATGAACCAGGAAAGCTGATCGTCCGGCAGGCCGGCGAACATCGGTACGCGAAGCAATTCCGAATTTTCGGCCATTACACCTTGCTCAGATATTGATGGATGAACTGCACGGCCACCGACCCCTCGCCCACGCCGGACGCCACGCGCTTCACCGAACCATGCCGCACGTCGCCCACGGCGAAAATGCCCGGCACGTTCGTCTCGAGCAGGAAGGGATCCCTGTCAAGCGCCCAGCCTTTCGGCCGCTGGCCCTCCCGGATGAGATCGGGGCCGGTAAGGATGAACCCGCGTTCGTCCCGCTCGATCACATCTCCCAGCCAGTCCGTTTGAGGCAGCGCGCCGATGAAGATGAACATGGAGCTTGCCGGCACCCGCTCGATCTTGCCCGTGTCCGAGCACAGGAAGGAAATTTCTTCGAGATGAGTTTCCCCGTGCGCCTCGGAAACACTGGCGTTGGGCCAAATCTGGATGTTGGGCATTTCCTTGATCTGATCGATCAGATACTGCGACATCGTGCTCGAGAGGGAAGCGCTCCGAACCACGATGACCACGCGTTCGGCATATTTTGCGAAGTTCATGGCGGCCTGTCCGGCAGAGTTTGCGCCGCCCACCACGTAAACCATTTCGCCTTGGCAGGACATCGCTTCCGTGGAGCCTCCCCCGTAGTACACGCCCGCGCCTTGCAGGCGGCTGATTCCCGGGGCTTCCAGCCGCCTCCACTGCACGCCCGTCGCGATCATCAGCGCGTGGCAGGAGATTTCGCTGTCGTCGGCCAGCTTCAACATCCTGTACGGGCCTTCGATTCGGGCGCTCAGCGCTTCCTGCGGCGAGAGAATTTCCACTTTAAAGCGCTCTGCCTGCACCACCGCGCGGCGGGCCAGATCGCCGCCACTGAGTCCGACTGGAAATCCGAGATAGTTCTCAATGCGCGAGCTCATTCCGGCCTGCCCGCCGGGAGCCTCGCGCTCGATCATCACAGTGTGCAGACCCTCGGACGCCCCATAGACGGCGGCGGCCAGGCCCGCGGGTCCTCCTCCGACGATCGCCAGATCATAGAAGTTGGTTTGTGCCCGCGTTCGCAAACCAACCCGCTGCGCCACTTCGGACGGAACGCCATCGAGAAGCTTCGTTCCATCCTGGAAAAGCACTACGGGAAGGTTAGAGGCCTCCGGCCCCAGCGCTTGGAGAAGGCGTTTTGTTTCCGGGTCGTTCGCAGAGGCCTCCACATCGATCCATTGGTACGGCACGCGGTTGCGCGCCAGGAAATCGCGCAGC
The DNA here is from genome assembly GCA_049516275.1 of Candidatus Acidiferrales bacterium. Classification (GTDB taxonomy): domain Bacteria; phylum Acidobacteriota; class Terriglobia; order Acidiferrales; family UBA7541; genus Palsa-295. The sequence goes on along the minus strand of JBEKTG010000233.1, from coordinate 4,026 downwards.
TCGTACGAACGCGGCGACCAGCGTGTTCCCAGCACCCGGATTCCCTCAAAGGCCGGCCGGTAGGATGCCCGCCAGTCATCGAGCAAATCATCGAGCTGCGGGTAAAGGTGGTCCGCCGGGGGATCCCACGGCTTCATGAAAAAAAAGTTGATGTTGGCCTGGTTGATGGCGCTGATGGCCGCGTTTGTGTCCGCGTAGGCGGTGAGGAGCGCGCGCTTCGCGTCGGGGAAAATTCGCATGCCTTCCTGCAGGAAGGAGACTCCGTCCATGTGCGGCATGCGCTGGTCGGCCAGCAGCAAGGCCACGCTGTCGTTGCGCACCTTCAGTTGCTTCAGAAGCGTGAGCGCTCCCTCGGGGGAATCGCTTCCGATTACGCGATACTCGGCGCCGTAATGAGACCGCAGATCGCGCTCGATGGCCCGAAGAACGTCGGGATCGTCATCCACACTCAGCAGGACTGGTTTCGCCATAGCCGTTCCAGTTTAGTACAGGAGAGGATTTTAAGCTTTCGGGCTGTTGAAAAAAACACATTCGGACGTATCGAGCCCAGTGGAACGGTGCAGAAGGGCCAGCGCGGAGTGAAAGATTGGTCTTGCCGGCAATCTGTCTCGCGGCGATGAAGGTGTTGCGAAATGCCGCCCTCGTCGGCAAAAATGCAAAGAGCCGGCCACAACCCGGGGTTGTGTCCGAGCGTATCGGTGAATCCTGCACGACCGGCTGGACCCGGCAGGGAGGCTCTTCGCGCTATGCCCTCGATAACCCGGAGAATCGCAGTCCAGCTTCTAGTCTGTGCAGCTGTTTATCTTTCGAATGCTGCCGCGTGTGCGGCGCAACAAAGCGCCGGCGAGCCATCCGGCACTGCTGCGAAAGAATCCCTCACCGTGGATCAGGTCGTCAGCCGCATGGAACAGCGAAACCAGGAGCGAGCAGCCGCCCTGCGGACATACGAAGGGACGCGAACATACCGCATGCAGTACCGCGGGTTCTTTGGAAGCCACGACGCCGAAATAGTGGTTGCCGTGAAGGCCTCGCCGTCTGAAAAAGAGTTCACCGTCGAATCGCAGTCGGGCTCGAAATTCATCATCGACCACGTCCTGAAGAAGCTGCTCGATGGAGAGAAGGAAGCCACCGACGACCAGGGTCGCAGCCGTACGGCTCTTACCTCCCGGAACTACTCTTTCACCCGGGCTGGTTTGGATGATTCTACGGACGATCCGCAATACATCCTTAACGTCGTTCCCAAGACGGACGAAAAATATCTCTACCGCGGCAGGGTATGGGTGGACTCGAATGATTTTGCCGTCACGCGCATCGAGGCCGAGCCCGCTAGGTCTCCCTCCATGTGGATCAAGAAGGCCGAGATAAAACACAAGTATGAAAAAGTGGGCGACTTCTGGCTGCCGGAGGAAAACCGGACGGACAGTTTGATACGCCTCGGAGGGCGCGCTCTTCTTTCCATCGACTACCGGGATTACAAAATAACGGAAGCGACATCTTTGAGCGTTTCGTCCAACCCCGTCGTTGGAATCGCCGGCCACTAGAACCTCGGGCGCAGGGAGGAGCGATGGATAGGCCGGGGGGGGCCGGGAAGTCTTTCGTGTACGAATCGTTTCTTTAAGAGCATCTCCCGGACGAGACAGAAAGAGTGGGAGGGGCCGAGTGTCCGGGTGCGTCGGCCCCTTCCTTGGTTCTTAGGCTTGTACTTGTTTGCGGCCGGCCACACCCAAAACACCCAGCAGGCCCATGCCGAGCATCAGCAGGCTGCTTGGTTCAGGCGTCCCAACCGGGCCATCGGACGGCGGATCGGACGGCGAGTCGGACAGCTGGACGTCGTCGAAGTCTGTCTGCTGGCCGGCGCTGGCGAGCTGAATGCCCAGCAGACCCGGAGCGACAACGTCTCCGGTCGTGAACGTCAGGAATTCCTGTTGGAATGTTCCGGGCGTAATCGAACCGTTGGAGCCGGAGAAGGTGTTGAGAACGGTTCCTCCCGCGAGCAGCGAGAAGGAATAGTTGGTGACCTGGTCATCGAGCCTGTTCCCGATGTAGACCGACAGCGTGTAAACGGAGTCGGGCAGCAGGGAAACGGCCAGAGTTTGGGAAATTGTGCCGCCGTTGCTGTAGGCCATGACGGTGCCATCGGGCAACGGGCCGCTGTAATAGGTGGAGTTCAGCGTCTGCGATCCGTTCTGCCCGCCGGTGCTCGTCCAGCCGTTAATGGGGCCATTGTTATAGGCGCAACCGGTTCCGCAGGAATTGATGAGCGGGTTGCCGGTGAGATCCTCGAAGGAGGAATTCTGGATCGCAATGTTGTCTGCCATTGCGACGCTACTGAATACGGCTAAAAACAACGCAAGTGCGACTGATTTCATCTTTTTTCTCCCGGACAATCGACCTAGGGTCGAGTGTTTAAATTCGGCACATCTACTACCTGTCTAGTTGCAATCGGAAAGCCAAATGTTTACTATTGAAAATAAACAGCTTACGGATTCGATACCGGTACCATCAAGCGTAGTGGCCCCGCGTCCGGAATCGATAGCGTTGGTAACTCCCTTATTTCTAGAGGGGAACGATTCGGCGGTACCGTTTTGACCCGAGGAAAACACTTCTCCGCAGGAAAAGAGGATTGGGAAGCTGATTTCCCATCGCAATCGGAATCCCGCGCCCAATACGGAAAGCGATGCTGCAGAAAACGACACTGCGGAGAACGATCCGCCTGCGGTAGTCAATAAGGGATTGCTCGCTACTGCAACTATCATGTCAGCTTTCCTCGGTATCTCTCCCTGCACGATAAAGATAACGAGGGCGCCAGAAAGGCACACTGGGCGGGTGGTTACATTTGGGACAGTACCAGCAGAGTAGTACCTGAAGAGAAGCTCTAGCGGGCCGAGCCTTTTTCCGGGGTCGCGCTTGATGGAGGAGTGATGCGAGCTCGCGCCTCCTTTACGAACTCCCTGAACCGCAGCGCCAGCTCCTGAATGCGCTTGGACTGCTTGCGCTTAAGCGCTTCGGTGGGAATGAGTTCGGTGCCGACGCCGAGCGCGCTGGCCCCCGAGACGATAAAATCCTCGGCCGTCTGCTGATTCACGCCGCCCGCGGCGATCAACCGGATTTCGGGCAGCGAAGTTTTCAACGCCTTAATATACCTTTCTCCGCCAACCAGCGAACACGGGAAGACCTTCACGAAGTCGGCGCCCGCTTCCCACGCCGTGACGACTTCGGTGGGCGTGAGCGCGCCCGGCAGCACGGCGATATTTTCTTTGGCGGCGAATTCCACGATCTTCGGATTCAAGGAGGGCGCGGTTATGAAGCTTGCTCCCGAGTCCAGGCATAGGCGGGCGATGTCGGTGGTGAGCACCGTCCCGGCGCCGACAACCATTTTGGGGTGAGAGCTTACCAGTTGGGCCATCACTTCACAGGCATTCGGCACCGTCATCGTGATCTCCACGATGGGGATGCCGCCGCGATTGACGGCTTCGGCGGCAAAGCGCGCCTCCTCCGCCGAAGAAACCCGGATGGCGGGTATCACGCCAATCTTTTCGATCAGCGCGCACACTTCCTCTTTTTTCATCGCGGACCTTTCCCATTACACTCCGAAGCCGGCTATGTAGCTTCCGAGCCTTCGTGTTCCGGTAGCCGGTCACCTCTGCGGGCGAACCAGGTATAGAGCACTGGCAGCAGGAAGATGCTCATCACCAGGTCGGAGATCAACCCTCCCACGATCACGATCGCAAAAGGACGCTGCGAATCGGATCCGATGCCATGCGACAGCGCGGCTGGGAGCAGACCAAGCGTGGCCACCAGCATGGTCATCATGATCGGCCGAAGCCTCAGGACGGCTCCTTCGACAGCCGCTTCTTCGGGCGTATAGCCCTGGACGCGAAGCTGATTGATGTACTCCAGCATGATAACGCCGGTCTGCACGGAAACACCGAAAAGGGCCAGGAAACCGACGCCCGAGGAAACGCTGAAGTTCGTGTGCGTGATCATCAACGCCAGCAAGCCGCCGATGCGCGCCATCGCTACGTT
>JBEKTG010000232.1:0-5824 GCA_049516275.1 Candidatus Acidiferrales bacterium | reverse complement strand
CCGGGGGCTTTGACTCCCACGGAGGTTATCGCGGCATGGCAGTCGGGGGCCGATTTCGTCAAGGTTATGCCCTGCGACGCCGTGGGGGGAGCCAACTACATTCGATCCTTGACGTTTGCGATGCCCCAGATACGCCTGATCGCTGCGGGTGGCATCAATCAACGAACGGCCTTGAGCTTCATAACGGCTGGCGCGACTGCTCTGGGCGTGGGGAGCGACCTCATCCCAGCAGAAGCAATCCATTCCCGCCAAGCCCAACGGATCCAGGAACTCGCCCGAAGGTTCCTAAGTTCGGTAGCCAGCGGCCGAAATTAGAATCGGGACTTTGCCGTCGAGGACCGTGTCCGGGGTTCGCACGGTCTGCCACTTATCCTCAGCACCCCTTCGAAGAAACTGACTTCTCCTGACTCATAGTCTACGCACAGATCAACACACTGACCGAATAAGGCTCGCATATAGATTTGCTAAGCATGGATTATTTCCAGTGTGCCGGGACAAATATGACGAATTATTTATCAGTTCCTTATGAAGATGTTTCCATTATGGGCGCGACAAACAGAGCCCGAAACGAAGTCGAACCCGTGAATCCCAGATCCCGCGGTTATCCCAGGCTTCGCTTGGAAGACACTTGAGCGGACAATTGACTCGCACATCTACGAATAGAGCGACGGCGAAAATATTGGTGGTGGACGATGACCCGCAGGTTCGCCGTACCTTTCGCGCGATTCTGGCCAGCCAGGGGTGCTCGGTGATCGAGGCGCGTGACGGAAATGAAGCCATCGAGGAGATCAAGGCGGATGCCCCAGATTTAGTCCTGCTCGACATCAACATGCCTGGGATCGACGGGTTTGAAACCTGCAGGCAAATTCGGGGGTTTTCCGATGTGCCGATCATCATCGTGACGGTCCGCGGCGAAGAAAACGACAAGGTGATTGCCCTGGACGCCGGAGCTGACGATTACATCGTCAAGCCATTTGGCACGCAAGAACTTCTGGCGCGTATTCGCGGAGTCGTCCGAAGGGTGCCCAGCGCCAAGGAAATGCCTCCTTTCAATTCCTCGGGATTGAGTATCGACTTCGAACGCCGCAGAGTGGTGGCTCATGGAAAGCCTGTTCACCTTACGCCCACGGAATTTGAACTCCTGAAGCACCTCGTTGTGAACCGGGGCAAGCCCATGTCTCACCTGAAATTGCTGCACCTTCTTTGGGGGCCGGATCATGCGGACGATCGTGAGCCCTTGCGGGTTTTCATCGGGCAGTTGCGCAAAAAGATCGAGCTAGATGCAGAGCACCCGCGCTATATCCATACGGAGCCCTTAGTCGGCTATCGTTTCGATCCTGATTTTGGGATGCCGAGAAAAACACGAAAATCCGACCCGTGATCCCTGATCCGTATGGTCTTCAGAGGAGCCTTACCGATCCAGCTGCCTATCGCCTTCCGCTTTCCTTACGTGTTGAAGAGTCACGGATTGGATTTCTTGCCCGGGTCGCTCGCTAGCTCTGTTTCAGAGGCGTTGTACACGTAGTGCAGGATTAAAGCCGGGGATTTCCGATTGTCGACGTGCACGGTTTCGAGAAGCTTGCGACCGTCCTGAGACAGTTCAAAGGTCCGGCTCATTTTACCGCCCAGCGGACTTTTCTCATCCGAGACCAGCTGGCCGCCGTTCCAGTGCGCCACGACCTGCTCATGACTTTCATCGGTGGACTTTTTCGGCAACTGACGCCGGTCCGTGAACAACGTCAGCTCGTACAAACGGTCACCGGTCACGTCGATTTCGGAGTCTTTCAGGTCCACCGTCAGCAATTGCGGAGGGTGAATCATCGGCTGCAGTTTGGGATTATCTTCCATGTCTTGACCTGTGCTCCGGGGCATCCCACCGCTATTGCTGCTTCCGGGATAGCCCGGATTAGCGCTGGGATTACCGCCAACTTGGTGTCCAGCACCAACGGGGTAGCCACCTCCTCCGGGGTACCCTCCGCCTCCAGGATACCCACCGCCGCCTGGATAACCCCCGCCAGGATAGCCACCGCCAACGGGAGAGCCGCTACCCGAATAGCCGACGGGGTCGATGCTGGCCTGGCTTTCCACAGAGCGAACCTCCTGAAGCGGATCATCGCTTTCGTCATGATTGAGCTTCCACGAGCCGGCGAGGCTTGCCCTTGCTGGAATCTGCCCCTTCGCGGGAGCCGCCGGCGATTGCGCACTCAGGCGCGTCGGGTTCACGCCTAAGGAAGCAATCAGGAGTCCGGCACAGGCGATCATTGCAGTACGTCGCGCTTTCATCTGTCCTCCAAGTCGCGCAATTCCTCTGCCAATATGTTCATCGTAAGCAAGGCAACGGCGCCGGAACCAACTCCGGCGCCGCCCCGGTTAGAGTTATCCGTCGACACCATCGCACGCCACTGGTTAGTTCTAAACTAGAACTTCACCATGATCGAAAGTGTTTCCGCCCACTGGCTCTTCCGGAGATCCGGCTGCCAGAGGGACATGCCAATTGCGCTGCAGGTGTTGCTGACGGCATTGCCGACGTTGTCCACGGGAAGACCATATCCCGAGTAGTTAGCGAAACTGGACACCACGGACGTTGCCCCATTCGTGCAGATGTAACTTGCACTGGAACCGATGGTTCCATTGTACGAGAGGGGTGCCACATCGCCGCCTGGAGGAGTAATGCCATGCCGGCCTGAGAAGTACGGGACGTTTGCGTACCGGTAACCCGTCTCAGCGCGGAACGTGATGAATTGAGAGGGCATGTAGTCGAAAGTGACCGTGCTATCCCACGCCTTATACTTGAGCCCCGGCGCTTCCGGAAAGTACGGCGACCCCGAAACCGCAGTGGCCCCATTGATCGGCGGGAGCAGCGTCAGATAGCGTCCCGGATTGTCCAAGACACCGCCACCGACGGTTACCCCGAAGAGGTCCTTGTGCAACCAGAAGCGGTTATAGGCCATGTAGCCAACCATCGACTGTTTGAACTGGCCGTGTTTGTTGTTAAAACAGTTCGTCTGTGAGCCGGGAATCGATTTCGTGCCGCCATATTCGCAGCCCGCATCGGCCGTGAAGGTGAACGCCATCCGGTCCAAACCGAGGTTCTCTTTATGTTCCCAGTACTTGACTTCGATACTGTTGTCGGTATGGATTCTCGAACGCCCGGGATTCCCGAGTTCATCGGTGCCCATGCCGTAATTGTTGGTGGTGATAGAGACCCAGCTTTTCGGCCGCCAATTGATCTGTCCTCCAAGACCTGGATGTCCGTTGTATCTAGCATACGATTGCCAGCCGTTGATGAACCAGGGCTCAATCTTCAGCTTTTCGCTTGGGAACCACTGAATCCGCAAGCCGTTGAAGAACCAGGGCGTATTGGACGACACGTAGGACGGCTGATAAGCCCAGTTGTCAAAGTTGTAGTAGCTGAACAGACCGATGTAGGACACGAAGATTCCGGCGTCGATGTTCAGCCCATGATCCACGTTGAAGTGGTACCCGCCCCACGCCTCCGAGAAGTATCGGTAAGCGTCGTTGAGGTCCCATTGGCCCACACCGGCGCTGCCGTCGTTGCGCGGCGTCGTGGTCGAAAACAAACCGTTCATCGTGAGGAGGCGGGCGCGAACGTTGCCTACGCGGAGGTCGCCGCCGACGCTCATCTGCTCCAACTGGACTTCGCCGTTGCGGAAGCTTTCGGTCGACCCGCCCATCGTGTGGTCTGTGGGCTGGTTGTTGCTGTTGATGTAGTTTGCATCCACCCGGATCTCCGGCGTGAAGTACTTGGTGGCGAGTGGCGTGTCTTCGTTGCGGGACGTGTTGTTCATCCACGTCCAGTCAGCGAATGAAAAGGGATCCGCTTTGGTTTGGGTTTGCGTCGGGAAATCCGGCGGGGCAGCAGCCGCTGGGGCAGGCGTTGCGGACGGGCTCGCAGCCGTCGCCGGGGCTTGTCCTTGTGCCGACATCGCTATTGACGACGATGAGGAAGAAGAGTACGCCGTTGGCGACTCCGGAGCTGTTGCTGGAGCCGCGGCCGGAGCCGCGGCAGGCTTGAGCGCCGCTTCCAGTTCCGCAATGCGGGCCTTCATCTCTGCCAGTTCCTTCTCGAGTGGAGAGGGCGCTTCGGGAGCAGCAGCAGGCTCCGCCGGAGCGGTGGACGGGCTGGCGCCCGCAGCGGGCGCGCTTTCGCCGAGCCGCATATCAAATCGCAGGTCATCTCCCGCCGCAACGGCCAGATATGTGACCTGCGAACTTGCACCGCCTTGCTTGGCGGCAACCACCTGGTAATGCCCGGGCTTAAGGTTTCCGACTACGAAACTGCCTTGGCGGTCACTAATGACCACCTGGTCTGCATTTTCATCGATGCTGTGAATGGTGACCTGCACTTGAGGCACTGCCAGACCACGCGCGTCCAGCGTTGTCCCGTGAAGAACTCCGGGCGCCGGTTCGCCGTAAGTTGGCACACCCCACAAATAAACTCCCATGAGCAACAACAGGAAGGCCGAGAGGAAGGCGACCAACGGTTTGCGATTCATAGAACCCCTTTTGAAGCAAAATTGAAAATCGATGAAGGGAAGGTACAGAGTGCTACATAGGGAATTCGTAAAGACTCCTATGCATAATTTGATTGGCTTGCATCAGACTTTTCATTGCCCGAGACGCAAGTATTTCGGCAGGCTGCCGTACTGCGCGACAATCGCACACCAGCGCCCGGCGGAGTGGCCGCGAGAAACGCTCTTTGCGAGTCCTAGTCAGGGCGCGGCGAGAACCGCTCATCGTCACAATACCCTTTATTTATGGGCTTTTCAGGGGACGCCAGGCGAGGAGAACTCACGCAGACCGGTCCGCGTGTAACCGAACGACGAGCAGAAGACTTTCAACAAGGCGTTCTCGCTAATTCCACTGCCGCTTACCGTGAAGCATGAAGCGAACCACACCGAACGCGGCCACAGAGGCAGCTCAACTGAGGCGTTCATGGGTCTTTTGTATATTTCGGGTATGAATAGAACAGATCGGTTCGACTTACAAATATATTAGCACTTCTTTATTACTCCCTTACGTCTAGCGGTTAACAATAAGTGTATCCAGCGATGGTAGAGCCCCGGTAAGGGCTCGGATCTTCTTTGTATCAGCTACATCGAGAGGAAATCTTGATCGCCCAACCCACTAAGACGATCGCGAAGAGAGAATCGGCAAAAATACTTGTGGTTGACGATGAGCCGCAAGTGCGCCGGACACTCCGCGCCATTCTCACTGGCCAGGGCTGCAACGTGATCGAAGCGCGCGACGGAGAGGAAGCTATAGAAGAGGTGAAGGCCGATTGCCCGGACCTCCTGTTGCTGGACATCAACATGCCGGGAATCGATGGCCTCGAAGCTTGCAAGAGAATCCGGGAGCTATCGGATGTTCCCATTATCATGGTCACAGTTCGCGGAAGTGAAAAGGATAAAGTTGTAGCCCTGGACGCGGGCGCCGACGACTACCTTGTGAAGCCCTTCGGCACTCAGGAGCTATTGGCGCGCGTGCGCGCGGCAGTCCGGCGGCTGCCAAGTGCCGAGGAGATTCCGCCATTCGTTTCGCCAAACCTGAAGATTGACTTCGAGCACCGGCGCGTCATCGCTCGTGGGCAACCTGTCCATCTCACACCCACGGAATTTGAACTCTTGAAACAGCTCGTCGTAAACCAGGGAAAGCCGGTATCCCACTTGAAGTTGCTTCATCTTCTCTGGGGGCCGGAGCATTCCAACGATCGGGAGCCCTTGCGGGTCTTCATTGGCCAATTGCGCAGAAAGATCGAGCCGGACCCTGACGAACCCCGATTCATTCTTACCGAACCTCTCAT
>JBEKTG010000231.1:0-5838 GCA_049516275.1 Candidatus Acidiferrales bacterium | reverse complement strand
TTCGGTGCAGGCGAGTCCTGGTGGTTTCCAGAACGGGCCGCTGGCTTCCTTCTTAAGGAGCATCTGCCCGGGAATGTCTTCGGCGATTACAACCTGGGCGGGTATCTGACGTGGCGCCTCGGCCCCGAATATCCCGATTATTTCGACGGGCGTTTCATTCCCTTTGGGAGCGACTTATTCTTCCGCCATCGCGCGCTCGTAGGTCTGCCTCTCGATTCGCCCGAGTGGCGGCAGGAAGCCGCCGAACGGAATATTCAGACGGTGATCTTTTCGGCCGCGCGCTTTGGTGGACTGGGCAATTTCCCGCTTCAGGCGGATTGCAAAAGCCGCGATTGGTCGCCGGTTTACCTAGACGACGTGGCGGTTATCTTTGTGCGTAACATTCCCGAGGACGCTTCGCTGGTTCACCGCCTGGCAATCGATTGCAAGAAAGCGCCGGTCTCTGTGCCGACCGATTCCGCCGGTGCCACGTTCGATGCCACATCGTGGCGCGCCTCCGCCGAACTGTTCCAGTCCCTCATGAATCGTGCTTCCATCCACTATTTGCTCTCGCGCGATGCCGAGGCCGCAGACGATTTGTCCCACGCACAAGCCATCTTCGCGGATGACCCCAATCTGCATCTTCTTCACGGACAACTGGCGCAAGCCCACAATCAACCGCCCGAGGCCGAGCGGGAATATCAGGCCTCGGTGCGCCTGCGGCCAACCGATGTCGCGTGGTATGCCCTCGCCGGGCTTTATGCCGCGGAGGGGCGCTATTCCGATGCCGTCCACGCCCTTCGCGAATCCGCCGCCCTCTCGCAGGTCGATTACGATCGCTACCGCGCTTTAGGAAAAGTCTACCTATTGATGGACGACCCTCAGAACGCTCTGTCGGCCTTTGAGGAAGCCGCGAGGAGAAGTCCCGTTCAGGGACCTGGTAGAGACCCCGATCCGGAATTCAGCGCCCGCGTCTCAGAGGGAACTGCGGCAGCCTACCGGAAGCTCGGCAAGCTCGATCTGGCTATCGCCGCCCAGCAGAAGGCCGTCGACCTGACGCCGGGCGCAGCAGGCCGCTGGCAGGTTCTCGCTGAGCTTTATCAATCGCAGGGACGCTTGTCCCAGGCTGCTGAAGCCCATCGTCACTCCGCGATGCTTGCGACGCCGGCACGGAACAACCCATGAACTCAGTTGGACTTACCGACCGTTGCTGCTCCGTAAGGAAACACTTAGGACGGCTTTCTCATCTATGTTTGTCAATGCAGACGGCCAAAAAACGTCAACCTTTCGGGCGAACCTTGGTGCCGTTTTCGAACTCCGAAAACGGGCCGCCGTGGCCGCCGTGCATCTCCTTGATAGCGTGCTATATACTTCAGTGTGCCTAACTGTTAACCCATGCCCGCGGGCTTGGTAGTGGGCTTGCATCTTACCGGGCATCCCCCGCCGGGGATTACAAGAGATTCGGAGCCAATCGCTCCCAGGAGAGAGAGAAGAACATGAAGATGAATCTGAGAAAGAAGCAGAAGGGTTTTTCGCTTATCGAATTGCTGATCGTCGTGGCGATCATCCTGATCATCGCGGCTATCGCTATTCCGAACCTGCTCCGCTCGCGCATGGCGGCCAACGAAGCGTCTGCCGTCGGCTCCATCCGCACGATGAATACGGCCGCGATCACCTATAACTCGACGTACGGCAATGGCTATCCACCGAGCTTGGCCGCCGTCGGAACCACCACAGGGTCCGGCGTGAGCTGCACGAACGCAAACTTGATTGACTCCGTGCTGACGGGCGGAACCAAGAGCGGCTATAACTTCGCTCTCAACCACGGCCAGACCATTCTGACCAGCGCTTCGAGCTCCTGCTCGGGCGGTTACGGCTACTCCGACGGATACACGGTTACGGCCACGCCGATCACCACCGGCACCACCGGCCAGCGCGGGTTCTGCTCGGACGGTTCGGGCGTGATCCGGTTCAACTCGGCAGGTACTCCGCAGCAGACTTCGCCGAACTGCACGGATACCACCATCCTGCAGTAAGCGATTCGCAATCGAAGGAGAGAGGGGAGGAAGCTTGCTTCCTCCCCTCTTTTTTTTGCGGGCAGCAGCTTATCCAGTCGCCGCCGTTCGCGATCAAGCCCTCCAGGATTTGCCTCAGCCTTTGCAAAATAGCAGCATCCCCCCTAACGGATTGCACCACCGGCCAGGCGATCCCACAGAGCAGCGTTGTACTCCGACCGTAGTGAGCGCCGGCTCTACGGCAGTCTGAAACATGTCTTGATGCAGATCTTCTCCACGGGAAATAGGACAAGAAGCGATATGTAGAAATACGGAAGTGAAACTACCTAGGGAAGTTTCGCTCGGATCGCGGTGAGCCGCTCCTGCGCCTCTGTGAGATCTGGCTCCATGCGGAGGGCGTTTTCAAAGGCGGTCGCTGCTTCGGTTAGCGATCCCTTATCTTCGAGGGCCTTTCCTTGCCACAAATAGGCTTTCGGGGTGGGTTCCAGTCGCAACGATTGAGAGAAATCCTTGATTGCCGCTTCCAGGTCACCCTGCGTGTACTCCACGAGCCCCCGGTTCAGGTAGGGAAGCCAGTTCTTGGGCCGGACGGCGACCGCGGCGTTGAACTCGGCAACCGCGGCCGGGAGTTGGTTCAGCTGAATGAAGATTGCGCCCATGTCGGTATGCGATGCGCAGGCTTCATCGGGCTCCGTCTCGTAGGCCAGGGCGAGGCGGTACTCACGGAGCGCGTCCGGGAAGCGCCTCTGCTGCTGCAGGAGGTTGGCGTAATCAAAATGCGCCATCGGCCACCGGGGCAGATACCCGATGGCGGCTTCAAAGTGTTGTGCTGCCAGGTCGGGCCGTCCATTATCCGTGAGTATCTGGGCCAGGCTCTCTTCAGCGAACGCGTTCTGGGACGTTACCTCTACCGCGTGGGCCCACAGTGTGTAGGAGTCGTGCCAATAGCCGATTTGCGCATACGTGGTGACGGCATAGCCGGCGATCAACGCAAGTGCAAGCGCGGACAGCATCACCCGAGACAGGCTTAACCACTCTCCAATTTCGCTTACCAGCCACACAAGCATCACGAAGATGCCTATAAACGGCACGTAAGCATACCGGTCGGCAAGGCCCTGATGGCCCACTTGAACGATTCCAATCACCGGAACCAGAATCCCCAGATACCAGAACCAGCCCGTAACAAGAAATCGCTTTTCGCGGAAGTGCCAGACGGCCGCCGTTATGCCCAGCAGAACCAATCCCGCCGCCGTCACCTTCCACACCGGCAGCGTGGAGCCCTGATAGGGATAAAACACGGCGAGGTGTGTCGGCCACAGTCCCTTCCCAATATAAAGAAGGTAGGAGAAGATCGTGTTTTTTACCCGCCATTGCCAGGGGTAGAAATCTAGCGAAACCACCGCTCCGTAGCGTTTCATGGCGTGAGTTGCAATCAGCGAACTGCCCGCGGAGACAAGCAGAAGAGGAATTTTTTCGGCCGCCAGCTTCAGGAACCGTCGTCCCCAGCCGGGATTCATTCCTGCCCGCGGCCCCGGCAGATCGAGGCGCCTTAGCGGCCAATAATCCAGCAGCAGCAGCGCGCAGGGAAGGGTAATGATCATTGGCTTGGACATCAGCCCGAGTGCGAAGAACAGCATCACCAGCAGATAACGGGGAACCCCGGGCTGCCGCACGTACCACCCGTAGGCGCCGATCGCCAGCAGGAGAAACGCGGTGGAAAGAAGCGATTTGCGTTCCGCCGCCCATGCTACCGCTTCTACGTTGAGCGGGAACGCTGCGAATAGCCCCGCCACCACCGCGCTGCGCCCCCTGAACCGCGTTGCCGCATTCAGCAGCAGAAACAGCAGCACAACGTTGAATGCGTGCCACAGGGCGCTCACAAAATGGTGGCCGGCCGGCTTGGTACCGAACATCTGCACGTCCGCCATGTGCGAAATCAGCGTCAACGGGTGCCACTCGCCCGTAATGATGGCATTCCACGCACCCACCACGTTGGTCCATACGAGGCCGTTTTTGATCAGGGGATTGGCCGTGATGTACACGGGATCGTCGAGCGCCACGAATCCGTTGCGCAGGGACGCTGCGTACAAGGTGAGCGTAAACACAGCCAGAAGAGCGGCGATCAGCGGGGTTTTCCATCGCTGCTCCTGCGCGGCGGAGCACGCGCACCCGCACGCGGAAGTTGCTACAGGCGCTTCCAGCGTCTGGCTCACGGATTCACCAATTTCAACGCGCACCGGGTGCCTCGGATCGGAGGGGTCGTGTGGGTCGCTGAGTGCGACACCGAATTCATGTTCGCAGATAGCATCTGTGCCCCGCCAAGATTCTGCCCCCGGGTTTCCTAAGGATTATTAGAACTTCGCGGCGTCTTCTCCGTTGCATCTATCACGCCCTCACGCGGCGCGCCTCTGTGCTTGCTGTTAAGATGGTCGCGATGCGTCGCCTTTTCGCCGTCCTTACCGTCCTGGCTATGGCTGCCTCTGCGGCGGCCTCTGCCGTCCAGGAAACGGTGCACGCGCTTGAGCAGCGATACCACCACGCCGGCACACTAAAGGCGGTGTTCTTTGAGAGCTACACCGACGGCCACGGAGGCGTCTCGGCCGAATCCGGCACCGTTTATTTTTCCCGTCCCGGCCGCATGCGCTGGGACTACGAATCTCCCGAAAAAAAGCTGTTCCTGGTCGATGGCACAAACGTGTGGTTCTACGTCCCCGCCGACCACACCGCCAGCCGCGCCAAACTCTCTCAAAGCTCCGATTGGCGCACGCCGTTGGCCCTGCTGGCAGGCAAGGCGGACATCTCCAAGCTGTGCCGCAGCATTGAGCCAGTGGACGCCGCTTCAGCGCCTACTTCGGCACCCGGCAGATACCATCCTGCGCCGGCGGACTCCGTCCTCCGCTGCGTGCCAAGAGCGAGCCCGGAAAGCGAGACCATCCGCGACGTTCTTCTCGAGATCGATCCGCAAGGCTTCCTGGTCCGCGTCTTGATTCGCGAGGCCGGCAACGCCACGACCGAATTTCGTTTCGGTAACTGGCAGGAAAACGTCACTGTGCCGGAGTCGCAATTCCACTTTGAGCCGCCGCCGGGAGTTGCCATAGTCGACGAAGAATCCCTCGCTGGGACGATTCACTAAGGCGCCTCAAGCCGGCGAAGTCAAAATTCAGCTTTCGACGCCACCGCACATCCGGAAGTTTTCTGTATCCCATACAGCCTTTTCGGTGTTGTCACATCCTAGTAACGGGCTGTTTTCCGGGCTTCAGTATTGCCGCTAAAAGGGTATGCTAGACTTCGTGATTTGACGGGCCCGCGCCCGTCGCCCAATCGCCACCTATGGCCGAATTTGTTTGCAAAGTCGGAGACCCCTCCGGCCGAATCCTCCAGCAGGTTGAATCGGCCCAGTCCGAGGGCGAAGCGCGCCAAAAGCTGGCCGAGCGCGGGTTCTACGTTTTTTCCGTCCGCACCAACCTGGATATCATCGCCCAGCTCACCAAGGGCCGGAACGATCGATCCATCCGCCCGGACGACTTTCTCGTTTTCAACCAGCAATTCAACACGCTGGTCAAGGCGGGACTACCCATCCTGAAGGCGCTCGACCTGCTCGCCGAACGCGCCGCCTCGCCTCGGCTGCGCCCCATTCTCGGAGACGTCCGCCAGCGCGTGCGCGAAGGCGCTTTGCTCTCCGAAGCCCTGTCCGCCCAGGGTTCGTTTCCTCCGGTCTACGTTACTGTAATCGCGGCAGGCGAACGCAGCGGCAATCTCACCGGCGTTCTCGAGCAGTACATTTCGTATCTGCGCGTCAGCACCGGCTTCCGCAGCCGCTTGATCACCGCGTTGATCTATCCCG
>JBEKTG010000230.1:0-5872 GCA_049516275.1 Candidatus Acidiferrales bacterium | reverse complement strand
GCGCCCTTCGATTCGATCCATTCGTGATGGCTGGCCAGCTTTTCTTCAAAGGACCAGTCGCGCGAAGATCGCGCCGGGGCCCGCGGCACCGCCACGCTTTCGGATGCTGCCTGCGCCGAAATCTCCTGCGGCACTTCCGACGTCACAACTTCCGCGTCAACTTCCGTAGCAACTTCCAGATCCACCGGCGATGTGAAAGGAATGCCTGGAGCGGGCGATTCGCCGCTGGCTTGGGGTTGCGTCGCGGAGACCAAAGAGGCAGGAGCTTGTTCTGCTAGCTCCTCGTCGCGAGGAATTCCAAGGATGGCGTTGAGATCCTCTTTTTCCGCCGCTGGCTCCTGAGGCTGCTGCTCGGCTGTGGCGTCTTCGGCAGGTTCGAGCCGGCTCGCGCGCGCCGGTTCGCTGAGATTGGCATAGCGTTCAATCGCCGAGGCAATTGCGAGGTCGTCATCGCTGGTATCGACGATTTCGTCCTCGGCAATTTCGTCCTCGTTCTGGAACACCGGTTCGGCTACCGCAGAATCACTGAAGGCGGCGTGATGATCGGCTGGCTCCTCACGGAGCGGGCGGCGAGATGAGCCGTCTTCCCGCAGTTGAGCCTCCAGCTGCCGAATCCAGGGCTCTTCCGTTTCAGGTGCGGAAGCTTCCGGGCCCGCGACCGAGGCCCCGTTTGCCGATGCTTCTGCAGTCATCTCGCCGGACTCTGCCAGGACATGCTCTTCAGCAACCGGAACTCCTACGCTAGCGGACTGACCCAAGCGCGTTGATTGTTCCGCTGGCGCGGCCGCTTCGGTCGCTTCGGACGCTCTTGAGACGCGCGGTTCCGAATTTCCGGCAAATGCCGCCTTGACGTTGCGGAGCAATCGCGAAAGGACCGATTTCCTCGGTTGCGCTCCATTTTTTGCGACAGCGGCATTCGGACTTGGATCAGCCTCCTGCGAAACCGTCGCTTCGCCGGAAGACTGCGATCCGTCTTGTTCCGCACGCTGCGCGGAGAGTGCGGACGTCATCCCGTCCTGGCCCGGAGCCTCGCTCGGCTCGCTCGCTGAGACATCCTGAAGCTCGGCCTTAGGGATCATCGAATCGGCTACTTCATTGGAGTGACTGGAAGTCGGCTGGCTCGATGCCGGTTCGTCCACAGTATTCGGCGTGGGAACACTTGCAATGGCTGCAGAATGCCGTGTGGCGCTGGAAACCGTGTCTGCAGGCACCGGGCTTACAGAAGGAGGAGTCGGGATGTCGTCCGGAGGAAACAGTTCCGCCAGAACCCCGGCTGCCGAGGGCAGCTGATCGGCGGGCACCAAACCTTCCCTGCCCCGTGCCAGGACGGCCTGCAAAGGCTCGCTCTGCGCGGGCAACGGCGAGTCGGCAGTTTCCACGTTCGACGATGGGATCTGGGATGTTGTCGACATAGGCTGCTTCTTGTTCCTCTTCATGGGACCTGAAATACACGGGCACTTCTTCAGTCAGCGCCCGCGCTGCTGGTACCTGCCCGTTTACCTGTATTTTACCCTTGCGAAGCATAGCGGGAACGAGTGCGAATTTGCCCTGTACACAAGTGCCAACGATGGACAGGTGTTCCTGTTCCTAGCTGTCCGGGAAAGTCAGAAACTCCGACGGTTGGAGCGGTTGCTACGGGTGGCCGACGAGTGACGAGCGAGTGACCCGGCGGGTGACCAACGGGTGATTTGTTACGGTCCTGGCTAGAGCTCGAAGGGGCCCAGAGGAACTCGCTGCGAGGCGATATGCAGCGTGCCGCGAAAGGCGAAATCATCGGCGCGGCGGCCCAAGGCCTCTTCGGCGGAAAGGCGGGCGAGGTCGGGATTGTTGTTCTGCTCGGAGAGGTGCGCGAGCACCAGGTGGCGCGCGTGGCCGTCAAAAACCTCCGTGTCGCTCAGAAATTCGCTGACCACGGTGTTGGAAAGATGCCCGGTGCGGCTCATCACGCGCTGCTTGATAAACCACGGATAGGGCCCGACCTTGAGCATATCGAGGTCGTGGTTCGATTCGAGGACCAGAAAATCCGCTTCGCGCAGGTGATGCTTCACGAGTTCCGGCATATAGCCGAGATCGGTCACGATGGCCACTTTCGTGCCGTTGCAGCGGAAGGCATAGCCCACAGGATCGGCCGCATCGTGCGGGATGGCGAACGGATTGATTTCGATATCGCCGATCTCGAAGCGCTCGCCGGCATGAATATGCTCGACGCGCTCCATCTTCTGCACCGGGCCTTCGGGATACATCTTCAGGATTTCGCAATGAGTAGGCTCAGTGAGATACGCCGGGCAATTGAACAGGCGCGCCAGTTGGGCGATGCCGCTGGAATGATCGGAGTGCTCGTGGGTGACCAGGATGCCGTCGACGCGATCAGGCTGCGCCCGGCCCAGCGCTTCCAGGCGGCGCAGCAATTCCTTCTTGCCAAGTCCTGCGTCTATGAGGAGGGTGGTGTGCTCAGTTTCGAGCAACGTGCAGTTGCCCGTGCTGCCGGAAGTCAGGATGGATATGCGGAACGAGATGCGTGTTCCCTCAGGTGACGTCGCGCGCGCTTACAGCTCGCGGGCGGCATCGCGAAAGATCATGGCAAAACTGCCGGTCCGCGTCAATTCAAAACCGGGCAATCGCACGTTTTTTAGCGAAATTTCGGGCCCCTTTACCAGTCGGGACGGTCCGCGGCGAAGAACCAGCCCTTGAGCACCGAAACCTGGCCCGGTTCCAGCGCCCGGAATCGAACGCCCATGCCCTTGCCCGGTTCGGAACGAACCACGTCGCCAAACAAAGTGATCGAGGTTTCGTTGAAGAGGAGCTTCAGGCGAATCGCGGATCGCAGCGGCAAGGGATTCGGTGTCTCGAGGTAGCAGCCGGCAACGCTCAAATCCAGCGTTTGTGCGCTCTGCGATTTGCCCGACTGTACATCCACCACCTCGGCGGAGGCCGTAAGGAGAATGCGAGGAGATCGGGGTTTTTTGGCTTCCATGAGAATCGCCATGCCGATGCAATCCGCGGCAGTGTAAGCACCGCAAACTGGATTCGACATACAGACTGAATCATTAAACTGCGACGATTATAATGCAGTTGCGGCGCGAGTTTTCAGCGTTGTGTTCGGTTCACAACGGCAGGACTGCGAACAAGGACTGCGAACAACGGTCGGGGCAAAAACTAGAAAACGAGTTGCGCGGGGGTGAGTTCGAAGCCATCGAGCGCGCCCACCACGGAGGCAGCCACGCGCCCCGGCTGGAAAAACTCCCGCGCAATCTCCTGCACTTCTTCGGCCGTGACGCTTTCGAGCATGGCGATCAGCTCCTGCGCGGTGAAGTGCCGGTTGAAGTACATGTGATAGCGCGCCAGGCTGTTCATCCGCGAGCCGGTGCCCTCAAGAGCCAACAGCGTGGCCCCTTTCAAATGATCCTTAGCGCGCTGCAATTCCTCGTCGCCGAGAGGCTCGTCCTTGAGCTGCCGGAATTCATCGAGAACGCAATGGATCAGCTTCCCGGCGGTCTCGAGCGAAGTACCCGCGTACACCGAGAGCATACCGGCATCGCGATAAGAATTCATCTCGCTGAAGATCGCGTAGGCCAGCCCCAGGCGTTCGCGGATGTTCTGGAAGAGCCGCGAGGACATGCCCCCGCCCAGAACGTTGTTGAGAACGGAGACGGCGAAGCGCCGCCGGTCGGTGAGCGGAAGGGCCGGAACACCGATGCAGATATGCACCTGTTCGAGCTCATGCTTGGTTCGCAGTGTGATGTGCGGGGCGGGTTTCGGTGGCGGCTGGTCGCCGTTTTTCGTTGAGGGCGACAAGTGCGAAAAGCGCTCCGCCACCAGATCCACCAGCTGCGCGTGCGTCAGATGGCCTGCCGCTGTAATCACCAGATTGTTCGGGGCGTAAGAATCCCGGAACCAGTCGCGCAGAGTGTCCTGAGTAAGCGCCGAGACCGTTTCAGGAGTGCCGAGAATCGGCTTGCCCAGCGAGTGCGGATTCCAGAAATTCTGCGTGAAAAGCTCGTGGACCAAGTCTTCGGGGTTGTCCTGCGTCATGCGGATTTCTTCGAGGACCACCGACTTTTCGCGATCGATATCGTCTCCCGCAAATTTCGGATCGAGAACCATGTCGGCAAGCACGTCGAAGGCTTTGGGAAGGTGCTCGGCAAGAACGCGCGTGTTGAAGCACACCATTTCCTTGGCGGTGAAGGCGTCGAGCATCCCCCCGACACGATCCACTTCTCGCGCGATATCCTCCGCGCTGCGGCGCTGGGTTCCCTTGAACACCATATGCTCGATAAAGTGCGAGATCCCGTTGATCTCGGCCGGCTCGCGACGCGATCCGTTGCGCAGCCAGACACCTACCGATACCGAGTGAAAGTATTCCATGGGCTCGGTGATCACCACGAGACCGTTGGGCAGCGTCTCTTTGTAGACTCCGTTCACTGGGTTAGGCATGAGCATTACCATTTTGACATGCGCCCTCCGCAAATGCCATTCGCGAGCGTGCTAAGATTCCTTCAAGATGTCTTCCACCGGCGTTACCAACCTGCTCGGGAAATCGCCCGCAGAGCTGCGCGCCTTTCTCGCGGCGCTGGGCGAGCCCGGCTACCGCGGAGCGCAGATTTATCACGCGCTCTATGCCGAGCGGCGATTCGATCTCGCCGGTATCACGAATCTTCCCAAGGGCTTGCGCGAACGCCTGGCGCGAGAAGCCGCCGTCGAAATGCCGAGGATCGCGCGGCGGCATGCATCGTCCGACGGGGCTATTCGTTACGTCTTCGGCCTGAATGCACAAGAGGCGGCAGCGGGCGGCGGAGCCGCGGTCAAGGCCGCAACCGTCGAGACGGTGTTCATGCCGTCCGAAAACCGGCAAACAATCTGCGTCTCCACGCAGGCTGGCTGTGCCGTGGACTGCCGATTCTGCCTTACCGCCACGCTCGGGCTGATCCGTAATCTCTCCGCCGGCGAAATTCTCGGGCAGATACTCGTCGCGCTGGAAGAAAATCGCGCGGCGCTGAAGCCGCAGACCAACATCGTGCTGATGGGCCAGGGCGAGCCGCTGCTGAATTTCGACGCGGTGATGGCCGCGCTGCGCATCGTGCTCGATCCCAACGGCTTGGCTATTTCCCCCAAGCACGTGACGCTTTCGACCAGCGGAATCGTGCCCGGCATCGAGCGGCTCGCGCGGGAGAAAATAAGGCCCAAGCTGGCAATTTCGCTGAACGCCTCGTCCGACGAGCAGCGCGATGAAATAATGCCCATCAATCGCAAATATCCGCTGGAAAATCTTCTGGCGGCGTGCAAGGAATATCCCCTGCGTCCGTGGGAGCACCTCACCTTCGAGTACGTTCTGCTCGGCGGATTCAACGATTCGCCCGAGGATGCGCGGCGCGTGGTGAGGCTGCTCGCGAATTTGCGCGCGAAAGTGAATCTGATTCCGTGGAATCCCGGCGAGCTACCCTACGAAAGACCGGATCCTGGAGCCGTGGAAGCGTTTCGAAAAACACTCTCTGAAAAAGGCGTGCCGGTTTTTGTGCGCGATTCGCGCGGGCAGGATGTAATGGCCGCCTGCGGACAGCTCGCACTACTGGAGTCCGCCTCCCGCCAACCGGCGCCGGACGTTCACCTGGCACGCTAATTGCCGCGCCCGCGACCCCGAAAGCCCGACCGATTCTCAGCGGATTCCAATAGCCGCCATCAATCGCCCGGTGGTGCCTTCCCGGCGGTAGCTGAAAAACAGGTCCGTGCGGCAAGAAGTGCAGAAGCCCGAGGAGAAAATCTGCGCGGCCGGTACGCCGGCCTTCGCCAGGATCGCGCGATTGGCCGCGATTAAATCCAACTGCACGCGCGGGGGCGGCGGCGGATGGCCGGGCGGCCGCATCGTCAGCCACGG
>JBEKTG010000229.1:0-5874 GCA_049516275.1 Candidatus Acidiferrales bacterium | reverse complement strand
CCTCTCGGCGACCGCATTCATCGCACAGATAATTACTCCAAGCCCGAAACCATGGCGTGGCTCAAGGAGCGCAACGCGGACGTTTTCGTGGTTCACACAAGCTACTGGGTTGGCAAGAAAGTCCGGGAGTTGCCGCGAAAAGGGATCGTCCTGGGCGGCCATCCCGGAATCACACCCGATTACCGGGGATCGCATTCCGCGTTTTGGGCAATTTACAAGAAGAAGCCGGAGGATGTCGGCTGCACGGTTTTCCTGATCGACTCAGGAGTCGATACCGGTGACGTAGTGGCGCAAGAAAGGATACCCGTCGAGAAGGGCGACAGTTTCATGACGCTTTCCTGGAAGGGGATGATCCGCATCGCACAGCTCCAAGCTCAAGCGCTGAGTAACCTGGATCAAGGGCAAGAACTCCACCGCCGTAAAATCACGGTCATACCTCCCGACTCGGAGTTCGACAACCCGACCGTCGGGGAGTTCTTGCGCTACCGATTGAGACAGCAACTGGTCCGCTAGGTATCCACCTTCAGTTATCCCCTTATTCCTCAGACGCCTGTGCCCCTGTCCCACCCCCGGGCAGCGTCCCGACCCTCCGCCTGCTAGGCAAAGTAGTTCCCCTTTTGTGAACCTACGGTACGTCGCTATCTTTTTATTAAACTGAAAACAAATGGGTTATCTGGGCAAGAAAGGTGCTTTGGTTCTTGTGCGGGCCTACTATCTGCGGTTCGGGAATGCCGGTCCGCTCCGGGTTTTCATTGGATTCTTATCGTAAGAACGGGAGTCAAGGGGCGGAGCCTTATCTTGAGCCGTCTTTTTCCCTTCAGACGAGTTCGGGCGATACTCTTTCGGGGCGCGCAGGGCGCATCCCTTCATCCTCAGAGAAATTGACAGTCCAAACTACAAGGCCAGACGCAAAGACTGCGGGTCCAATGACGCTTCGAGCGAGTGCACGGGTGTCAGTGATTATCTGCACCTATGGCCGCAGCACCGCCCTGGAGGACTTGCTGCGTTGCCTGGAGGTCCAGACCTTCCGGAACTTTGAAGTTCTGATTATCGACGGCAACGGGGAAATCTCACCGGCTCGCGAGACGGTTGGAAAGTTCCTTAGCCGCCCCAACGCGACACTCGAGGTCACACTACTGGGCGCCCCAAAGGGTTTGACGCGCCAGCGGAACGCAGGTCTGGCGGCGGCGAAGGGAAGCCTGATTTGCTTTCTGGACGACGACGTCACGTTCGATGAGGATTTTCTTGCCAAGGCAGCAGACCTTTTCGGCCGGCCGGAAATGAAAAACGTCGGGGGAATCACGGCGTACGACTCCCTGAATTACGCGGCTCCGATCACGTGGCGATGGCGCCTGCGAAATCTTCTGGGTACGATACCGAGCCTCGATCCCGGGCAGGTGGATCATCTGGGACGGGCCGTGCCGCTCAGCTTTCTCAAGCCGTGGCAAGGGCAAAAGGAAATCGGATGGCTCGGCGGCTTCTGCATGATCTATCGCAGAGAGGCTACCGAGGGACTGCGGTTCGACGAACTACTGCCCACATACGCCGGCGAAGACCGCGATTTTTCAATGCGCGTCGGCAAGAACTGGCGGCTCTTGATCTGCGGAGATTTGAGCATCGAGCACCATTATTCGGCACACGGCCGGGACATTGACCTGGAACGCCTGCGGCAAAGCAGCTATGGCGTGGGGCGCCGCTTCGCGCAAAGTGCGCGAAGTTTTGGGGATTATCTGACCGTGGCGCGCACGTTTCTGGGCGATCTGGCGATCGATGCGATCGCAATCGCGCGCCGGCCCAACCGAGACAACCTGATGACCTTGATTGTGAGAGCCCGAGCGTTCTTCACCGGTTTGCGTTTCAACCGGAATGAAACGCAACCTCCGCCGGCGCCTTATTTGCGTCCCAGCCCGCCAGGACATTCGGATTCGATTTCCCAGACTCGATGAGCGCCACAGCCGATTTGTCGCCGAGAGTCGTGACCGCTGTACGGGTGCGCGCCAGCAAGCTTAAGTGGCTCCTGATCGCGCAGATTTGCGTGTGCGTGCTCCCGGCGATGGCGTCGATCGATTTTGCAAGTCCAGAACTCGGGGCGCGTTATCTTGTGGGCAGCCTGCTGGTATTGCTCAGCTACCACATTGTCAAACGAGACCGTTATCAATTCCTGGGCCTGGTGATCGGCGTGGCGCCAGCGCTGGGCTTGATGCGGGCGGTATTCTTTTACGACAGCGTCACTTTCTTCCTGATCGCAGGCACGCTGTTGTGGGCGGCTACCGCGAGGAACGAACTTGAATTCGTTTGGAGAGATCCGATCTGGAAGGGACTGGCCTTCTGGTGTTTTTTCTATTGGTTTTTCTCTTTTTGCGAGACGCAAGACTGGCATTCGAATTCCCGGGCCATCGAATTGTTCCTGGCCGGGGCAGCCGTTTGCCTGGTTTCCAAGCGGCGCTCATTTCTGGCCACAGCCCTGGTGGGGATGGCCATCTCGGTTTCCGCGTACGCGATTGCGATGCTGCCCTACGGCGTGCGTCTTGGAGAAGGCGAGTTAGACGACGGCGTGACGATCGGCAATCCGGCGTTGCTGGGCATTCCCGCGGCGTTCATCCTGCTGGTTGCGGTGACCGACAGAGGCCGGCTGTTCCTGATGGAGAATAATGTTTTCGGAAGACTGATCATCTGCATGTCCGCCGGGGAATGGCTGATTCTTTCGGGATCCCGCGGAAGCTGGACGATTACGCTCTTTTGCCTGATCCTGGTATTTGCCTTCAGCAAGTCCAGCAGAAAGCCCATATTGATCGGCATCTGCGTTATTGCCGTGGCGACGGTTGTCGTGCTGTCGACCGACAGAGGAGACAAGGTATCGAACGTCTTCGATAAAACCGTCGATACGAACCGCAGCCTGGCGAACAGAACCAGCGGACGCTCGAACATGTGGGCCGCGTTGCCCCAAATTTTCGAGACATCGCCGATTTGGGGGTGGGGCGCGGGTTCCGGCAGGGACATCGATTTCGTTTACACCCACAGGCACCTTGAGCTGCATTCTCTTTACTTGCAGGTGATCGCAGAAACAGGATTGCTGGGCGCGATCCCTCTCTTTGCGATCCTGATCGCGCTTCTACGGCGGGCTGTGATTCACATGCGCCGTTACGGGGAAGTGATACCGCTAGTGGGAATCGTCGGATTCATGTTTATTGGCGTGTCCGTGACTGCGCTAGACATCGTTTCCGGGATCTATCTGGGGCTGGCATTCATGGCGCGCGAGGCCAATCCGCGGTTTACCGGCTTAGAGGTATGGCAGGCTCCCGCTGTCGAAAACGAAATTGTATTGAATTGAATTTTTCTCGTGTCCATCCAATAGTTCTTTTCGAAAAAGAGAAGACCTCCTTATGAACGGAACGCTGCTACGACTCTATCATGCGCTGCCACCGGGCACGCGCTCTCTAGTCGCCACGGGGCGAGGCGCGTATCTCCGGTTTTGGAGATACGACAGCCGTACGGAAAAGCTCGTCGCGGAAGCGCTGGAACGGGAAGCCTGGAGCGCCGAACGCTGGAAACGGTGGCAGGAAAACCGGCTTACCTACGTGCTGCACCGCGCGGCAACTCAAGTGCCTTATTACCGCCAAGTGTGGGAAAAGCGGCGCCGTAGCGGAGACCGCGCCTCGTGGGATTATCTGGAAAATTGGGAAGTTCTGGAGAAGGGCGTCGTCCGGGAGAATCCACAAGCCTTTGTCTCGGATGACTGCCAAACCTGGCGCATGTTTGCCGAGCACACCAGCGGTACGACCGCCAAACCGATCACTTTGTGGAGGACGCGGCAGGTGCAGCGCGAATGGTACGCCCTGCTGGAGGCGCGCACGCGGCAGTGGTATGGAATTACGCGGCATGATCGCTGGGCGATTTTTGGGGGCCAGTTGATTGTGCCGGTGAACCACCGCAACCCCCCTTTCTGGACGTGGAATGCGGCGCTCAACCAGCTTTACCTGTCTTCGTATCATCTGGCGCCCGACCTGATGCCGGCGTATCTGGATGCGCTGAAAAGCTACGAAGTCGAGTCGCTGCTGGGATACTCCTCCGCCCTTTACTTTGTGGCGCGCCAGGCGCTGCGGCTTGGCCGCCGCGATTTGAAGATGAAAGTCGTGGTTACGAATGCGGAGCCGGTAACCGCACTTCAACGCAGGGTGATTTCGGAGGCTTTTCAGTGTCCCGTGCGGGAGACATACGGATCAGCCGAGATCGTAGGCGCCGGAAGCGATTGCGAACACGGGAAGATGCATTTGTGGCCCGAAGTGGGATTTCTGGAAACTCTCGATGCAGGGTGCGGCGTGGCGGATGCGGTTCCTGGCGAACTGATTTGCACCGGCCTACTGAACTCCGAAATGCCCCTTATTCGCTATCGGATGGGCGATTGCGCAAGTCTAGAGCCCGGACGGACGACGCCATGCGAATGCGGCCGCTCGTTGCCAACGATTCAATCGATTGAAGGCCGGGTGGACGACGTTCTATTCACACGCGACGGGAGACAGGTGGGGCGCCTCGATCCCGCTTTTAAAGGAAGCATGCCGATTCACGAAGCGCAGATCATCCAGGAAAGCCTGGAACAAGTTCGAGTCCGGTACGTGCCCGCCGAAGGGTTTGCCTCGAGTTCCAGCGAGGCAATCGCCCGGGCGATACGCGAGCACCTGGGGCCGGTGGAAGTGATCCTCGAGGCAGTTACGCGAATCCCGCGAGAAAAGAATGGAAAGTTCCGGGCTGTGATTACCCGAGTGAAGGCTCCCATACTGAACCAGGAGCCGAGTTCGATTCCGGGACACCCCGCGAACTCGCTGAATGCCTGCCGGTGACAAGCGCTAAATCCATGAAGCCTATCGGAGCGATGCACGTCATTGACACTCTCGCCGCGGCGGGAGCCGAGCGAGTAGCCGTCAATATCGTCAATGCGCTGCCTCGCGAGAAATATGCGCCCTATTTGTGCACCACGCGCGCCGACGGCCCGTTGGACGCGCTGGTGGAACGCGACGTGGTACGACTGCGGCTGAACCGAACTTCGCGATTTGATTTCGGCGCGGTAGTTCGGCTGCGACGTTTCATTCAGCTGCACGGCATTCGTATCATCCACGCGCACAGCTCGGCGTTGTTTCTGGCGCGGCTTGCGGCGTGGGGGACCGGTGCGAAGATTCTGTGGCACGCGCACTACGGACGCTACGCTGTGGAGGACCATGCCGCTTATCACTATCGCATGGGCACAGCGGGAATCGACGGCGCACTGACGGTCAATAAGGAAATGGCGGAATGGTGCTCTCGAAGGCTGAAGGTTCCGGCCGAGAGGGTTTGGTATTTGCCGAACCCGGTGGCCCTCGAGGAGAAGGCGGCGCCCCTCGCATCCCCGCTTCCCGGGACAAAGGGATCCCGAATTATTTGCCTGGCGAACTTCCGGCCCGAGAAAGACCACTTTACATTGGCGCGCGCGATGGCACGCGCCGTGCGCGAAGTACCGAGCGCGCATTTGATTCTCGCGGGAAAGACGAACGACGAGAACTACAAGCGAGACGTTCAAAAAGAGATCGCCGCCCTCGGGATAGAAGGGAACGTGTCGGTGCTGGGTGAACGTCACGACGTTGCCGCGATTCTGGGCTCTTGCGATATTGGCGTGCTGAGCTCGAGTTCCGAAGGGTTGCCGATGTCGCTGCTGGAATATGGCGCCGCCGGACTCCCGGCGATTGCGACCGACGTGGGCCAATGCGGGGACGTGCTGGACTACGGGCGAACCGGCATGCTGGTGCCGTCCGGAAATCCCGGCGAGCTGGCCGCGGCGATGATCCAACTGCTGCAATCCTGCGCCGAACGCAGCAGGCTGGCAGCGCTGTTCCGCGAACGCGT
>JBEKTG010000228.1:0-5888 GCA_049516275.1 Candidatus Acidiferrales bacterium | reverse complement strand
AGGAGTTCTTTCGGTGTGGGGCAACGGCCGTTCGTGCCGAGCGCCTTGATCCTGCCAAAGATTACTGCGGCGGCCTTTCCGGCGATGCTCTGGTAGGCGATGGCGCGGAGCAGCGATTCGTACGGCGTTTGCTCCTCGTCGATATTCAGCTTGAACTCGATGGATTTCTCGATCAGCGCGGCGAGGCGCGGGTCGTCCTTGGTGATGTGGGCGATGGCCTCGCGATGATCGAAGGCGTGTTGCGAAATTTCGGTCATGCTCAGGCAAGAATACTGTTTTGCGGCACGGGGCGTCCAGAATGTTGCTTCGATCCAAGTTCGGTGGCGCAGGCACGCCTGCCTGCGTGGCGTACAGGCACGGCCAGGAGTGGCTGTGCCACTGTGTGCTAGTATCCAAAGCTTATGCAAACTGGAATCATTGGGCTGCCGCAGGTAGGGAAGACGAGTTTGTTCCGCATTCTCACGAAGGCTCGCGTGGACGCGCGCAGCACGCCGAACCAGGCGCATCTCGGGATTGCGCGCGTGCCGGATGCGCGCGTGGTGAAGCTGGCCGAGGTGTTCAAGCCGAAGAAAATCACGTACGCGACGATCGAGTACGTCGATATCGGCGGCTTGCAGAAGGATCGCGAGAAGAATTCGGCGTCGCTCGTGCCGCTGCGCGAGGCGGACGCGCTGGCGCACGTGGTCCGGCTGTTCGAGGACCCCTCCGTGCCGCACTCGGCAGGTTCGCTGGACGCGATGCGCGATATCGAGAATGTGGATATCGAGCTGATCCTCACGGATATGGAACAGGCGGCCAAGCGCATCGAGCGCGTCGAAAAGGATTTGAAGAAAAAGAAGGAAACCCTGCTCGAAGCGGAGCTGCAGGTGCTGCTTCGCTGCCGCCAGGCGCTCGAAGCTGAGACGCCGCTGCGCGAACTCGAATTCAAGCCCGAGGAGCAGAAGATGCTCACCGGTTTTATGTTTCTGACGCGCAAGCCCATGCTGTACGTGCTGAACCTCGGCGACGAGGAAGCGCCGGACATCGACCGCGTGGTCGAGAAATATCATCTGGAGAAGCTGGCGTCCAAGCCGCATACGGCGGTGGTGCCGTTCTGCGGGAAAATCGAGGCGGAGCTGGCCGAGCTGGACGATGCGGAGGCCGCTGAGATGATGCGCGCCTATGGGCTGAAGGAGTCCGGGCGCGACCGGCTCATTCAGGCGACCTACCGGCTGCTGGGGCTGATTTCGTTCCTCACCTGCGGCGAGCCGGAATGCCGCGCGTGGACCATCGAACGCGGGATGAACGCGCAGAAGGCCGCGGGCGCGATCCACAGCGACATCGAGCGCGGGTTCATCAAGGCGGAAGTAGTGAACTGGGAGGACCTTCTGAAGGCCGGGAGCTTTGCCGTAGCGCGAGAGCGGGCGCAGCAGCGGCTCGAAGGCAAAGAGTACATCGTGCAGGATGGCGACGTGATTCTGTTCCGGCATTCGGGATGAGGAATAGAAGGAGGCAGAGGAGGTTGAGGAGGCAAAGGAAGTAGAGGACGACGGCTCGCGGAAAATGCACCGCGGGCGGATGGCGCTTCGCGCCGAAGGCATATTTTATCTGATGTTAGATCCGCAAGAATTCTCATGTTTTACAAGTGTCTGAACGGGTTGGCAAAAAGGCCCTTGGCAGTCATTCTGGGCGCAGCGAAGAATCCCTCTGAATCGGCGTGAATACCCCGGGACGGACCATGATTTCAAGTGGCACAATTCGCATTTTGGTCGGTCTGCTGCTGGGAATGACGGCTGCGGCGGCGAATGTGGCGGGCGGGGCGCTGATTGCGCGGTGGCAGTGGTCGCGACGGTACCTGAAGTATTTTATCGCGCTGGGCGCCGGGTTCATGCTGGCGACTGCTGTGCTCGAAATGATTCCGGAGTCCCTGAAACTGCCGAGCACCCATTCGTCGTTTTTCTTCAATAACACGGACGCGGTTTTCGTGTTCGTGCTGGTCGGCTACTTCATCGTGCATTTCTTCGAGCATACGGCAGCGCCGCACTTCCACTTCGGCGAGGAAACGCATCATGCGGAAATTTCTCACGCGCATGCGAGCTACGCGGCCCTGCTCGGCCTGATGATCCACACGTTTTTCGACGGCGTGGCCATTGCCTCCGGGTTACTGGTTTCCACATGGCTGGGCGGCGTGATTTTCGTCGCTATTTTTCTGCACAAGATTCCGGAGGGCTTTACCGTCGCTTCGCTGATGCTCGCGAGCGGGCAGAGCCGGTGGGCGGCTTTCACGTCCTCGGCGATTCTGGGTGGAACTACGTTGTTGGGGATGGGCCTGATGTTTCTGCTGCGCGGCGCGGTGGCGGATGCATTGCCGCTTTCGGCGGGCGTGACGCTGTACGTAGCGGCATCCGACCTGATCCCCGAGGTGAACCGGGAACCGGGGATGGGAATGGCGGTGCTCGTCTTCGTGGGCGTGGCAATCCTGCTGGCGCTGAAGACTCTGTTCCACGCGTGACTTCCACCATCCCGTCGATAGATAACCTCCTTGTAATCAATGCTATCGTTTCCCTCCGGCATCGTGGCTTGTCGTCCCGCTTCCCCCTGGTGGAACAGCTGGCCCCGTCACAACTTTATGACCCTTCGTGTGTTAGATAGACTGTGGAGGCTATGGCCAGATCCGACGTCCAACTGATGCTGGACGTGAAGGCAGGGGACGACGCGTCCTTTGACTTCCTGCTGCAGAAGTATCGCTCGCCGCTGGTGAATTTCCTCTACCGCATGGTGCGGGATACGGCGACGGCGGAAGACCTCGCGCAGGAAGTATTCTTAAGGGTTTACCGCGCGCGCAAGCAGTACTCTCCCAGCGCGAAGTTCACCACCTGGATGTTCCGGATCGCCACCAATCTGGCGCTGAATTCGCTGCGGGATAACCGGTACCGGAAAATGGAAACGTCGATCGACGCACCGCAGTCTAACGAAGAGGACGCCGCTCCGCGGGAGTTGCCGGCGCGCGAGATGCGCATCGACGAACACCTGCTCGATCGGGACCGCTGCGATTTCATCCGGCGGGCCATCGAAACGCTTCCCGAAAAGCAACGCGTGGCCGTGTTGCTGCATAAATATGAAGAGATGGATTACGGCGAAATCGCCAAGATTCTGGAGTGCTCGGAAAGCGCGCTGAAATCGCTGCTGTTCCGGGCTTACGAAACCCTGCGGGTGCAACTGGCTCCTTTGGTCGGGCAGCGAGTGCAGCAACGCGCCGGGGAAGGAAGGTTGTCATGAAGTGTGAAGACGTCTCGAAAGAACTGATTGGGTATCTGGACCGGCGGGCCAACTCCGCCGAGCGCCGCCAGGTGGAAGAGCACTTCACCGAATGCGCGGCCTGCCGGACGCGTGCGGAAGAATTTCGCGAGCTTTGGTCGGTGCTGGATGAGGTGCCGGCGGTTGAGCCCTCTTTCGGCTTTGACGCGCGGGTGCGCCAGCGCGTGGCCGCCGAGCCGCGCCCGCGATGGTTTGGGTTTGTGCCGCAGCCGCGGCTGGCATTCTCGATGGCGCTGCTGTTCGCGCTGAGCATCTGGATGGCGAAGCTTCCGCCGTCGAATACGATTCCCGCGTCTGCGTCCACGTCCGCGGAAAGCGAACAATTCCAGGCCATCAAGGACTTGGGCGTTCTCGATAATTACGAGGTGCTCACCAAGTTTGACGCCCTTTCCGAATTGGACGCCCCCGCTACAGAACCATCGGAAAAGCTCCCCCCCAGCCACCGGCCCGGGGATACCAATGGGGGCGCATAGTTGAACCGTCACCGGCTCGCGTTCGCCCTGGCAATCGGGCTGCTGATGGGGCCTGCGGCGGAGCGCGCCTCGGCGCAGTTTCGTCAATTCCCAAGGCTTCAGCGGGTGGCGCAGAAGCAGGCTCCGAACGAGCGGAATGATTTTAACGGCGAGGCCAAGCCCAACAATGGCGGTGGCGGCGCGGTAAGAGGCCAGGCGAACCTGCGCGGCATGGCCGGTCTGCCTCCCAAGTGGGTCGAGAATCTGCGCGAAATGCCTCCCGAGCAGCAGGAACGGTTCATGCAGAACAACCGCGTGTTCCAGAACCTTCCTCCCCAGCGGCAGGATCAGATCCGCAAGAACCTTGAAAAATGGAACCAGCTTTCTCCCGAAGAGCGCGGTGAGATTCGCGAGCGCGCGCAAATTCTCGAGCGCATGACGCCGGAGCAGAGACAATATCTGCGCAACACGCTTCTCCCCAAATGGCAGGAGATGCCGCAGGAACGGCGGCAGGCCATCAATGGCCGCCTGCGCATCCTTCAGACCATGGGCCCGGGCGCACAGCAGGCCGCGCTGACGGACCCGAAGTTCATGCAAGGTCTCAGCCCCGACGAGCAGTCCATGCTCCGGCAGCTGAATTCCTTCCGCAATCCCGCTCAGTAACAGCCGCATTCTCGCCTTTGGGCAGGAATCTTGCCGGCATGTGAACCGATCGTGTGCCGCGCCGAAACTTGAAGCGTGTAATCTCCCGTCGTCGCGCGGTGTTTACCTTTAGAGAACAATCTCGCGTACGCGGCAACGAATTCGCTACGCCTCGTGAAGCTTGTAGTAGACTCCCCCTACTAATTGCGGTGTCGTTGCACGCTCGCACCGTATGCCTCATCGCTCTTCCACAGTTTTTTTTCATTCCTTGTCGAATTGTTCTTGACAACGTTTTAAACCTAACTACAATCGGGGCCACAAGTGGGAGAAAGTGGCGCGAAGTGGTAAGAAATGTAGGGCAGTGGTAAAGGCGAAAAGCGCGTGATTCACAGGGCGAAGACGCCGGAGAAGGTTCTTCACAATGTTGCGGGGCAATTATCTGGCGACGGTCGACGAGAAGGGGCGGGTGAAAATCCCCTCCGACTTCTTGGCCGAACTCCGGAAGGGCGGCGGGAAGTTCTACGTCACCAGCGACACCGGCGAATATGCCCGGATCTATCCCATGAAGGCATGGGAGGAGATCGAAAAGAAACTCGCGAATCTTTCCTCACACAACAGCGCCAGGCAAAAGTTTCTGGCGCGTACGAATTACTTCGGCCAGGTCGTAGAGGTGGATGGGCAAGGGCGCATTCTAATTCCACCCGTACTGCGGGAATCGGCACAGATGAAGGGCGAAGTGGATGTAGCGGGGCGCCTGACGTATCTGGAAGTCTGGAACCACGCGCGATTCCTGGATCAGTACATCAACCATAACCAGATCACGGCGGAAGAACTGGAACAATTAGGCATCTAGATTTTGAGCGTTTTGCATACGCCGGTATTGCTGGAAGCCGTTTTGGAGTGGCTTCGCATCCGGCCTGAGGGGACGTACGTTGATGCGACGCTCGGGACCGGCGGACACGCGATCGAGATTGCGCGGCGGCTCACGACGGGGCGGTTGATCGGGCTCGACCGGGACCCCCAGGCGATCGAAATTGCGCGGGAACGATTAAGGGAATTCGGGGACAGGGTGACTCTGGTGCACGCAGAATTTTCGAGGATCGGCGAAGTGGCGGCGAATCTGAATCTCCCGCCGTTCGACGGCGTCGTCGCCGACCTGGGGATTTCAACGCTCGAGCTGGACAGTCCGGAGCGCGGCTTTTCGTTTCGCTGGCCCGCGCCGCTCGACATGCGCATGAATCCCGATTCGCCGCTGACGGCGGCAGACATTGTGAACCACTGGCCGGAGAAAGAGCTGGCCGACCTTCTCTACCTGCGGGCGGAGGAGAGGAACTCACGCAGAATCGCCAGGGCGATCGTTCGCGCGCGTCCCATCCGGGACACCGAACACCTGGCAACGGTTGTGGCAGGGGCTCAAAAGGTAAGGGGAAGGCAGAAACTGCATCCCGCGACAAAAACGTTTCTGGCGCTGCGGACTGCGGTGAATCGAGAAGAGGA
>JBEKTG010000227.1:0-5915 GCA_049516275.1 Candidatus Acidiferrales bacterium | reverse complement strand
AGGATTAAAGCATCTGCCTTATTTGTGTCCCAGAGCGTTTCCATAATCACTTTGCAATATTTTTCCATGTCGCGAGAGTTGTTCGGCGGCAACTTTTCAGCATTTCCAAGCATGCGAGCTGCCAGTAGTATGTGAAACCGTGCTGGCCTAAATTTTCGCTCCAAACGACCACTTCGGAAAAAGTACTCCAGCTTATAAAGTGTAAAGGCGGCCGCGTAGTAAGGTTCTTGGCGCTGGCCTTTTACGAAAATTTCTTTCCCGACCTTAGCTGCAAGTCCCGCATAATTTCGCGTAGTTCTATGCGGCTCGTTAAGGAACATGGCCGCGAATGCCCTAATCATATTGGGTGGCGTTACAATACGAGTCTTTTCGACTTGAAGGCGATCATATTGGCGCGAGCGTCTTTCGTAAAATAATTTTTGTGCGTCCTGAAAAGTTTGGAAGTACAGTTCCAGCCCCTTTGGAAAATCCTGTACCGCGAAAAACTGATCGTCCTTGACCTCGGTCTGTCTGTTAGTGGCTCTGATTATTCCTCTGCGATATCGTGTTCGCTAGAAAACTCATTTAGCAGTGATTCAGAAATGCGATCCATGCGTGCGACCTCCACTTATATGCAGAAAACACTTTCAACTTGAGCAATGGGGATCATGATACAACCCCCACACAGGATGAGACTAGTAAGTTGTTGCCCTGCTTTGGCGATTGGCCTAGGTCAAGGCCGCCAAGTAGTCCTCTATCGGCAATAAATCAGTTAACCGAAGAGCCAACAGACTTCGAAAGAGCTAGCATCCTTTCCGGTGCGATGAGCACTTTTTATTTCATTTGAGCACAGACGCCCCTGCCATTGTTTCGCACCCTGGTTGATAGTCCGTCAGAGAGACGGCCCCGCGAGAAAAAAGCTATCGCGCGGGCAGCAACGGCTTTTGCCCTTTCTCCAAATGCTGATCGAAGGCGGTCAGTTCCGCTGCGTCTGCGGCGTACTGGGCCATCAGGTGGACCACGTCTACTGTGCCTTTGCGATCGAATAAGCGCAGCACTTCGGCGAAGTTCGCGGCGGAAACATTTTCGAAGGACTGTTTCCTTGGCCCGAACATTTGGCGTCCGAGGTTGATGATGGCGGTTTCCTTTTCGCCGAGGCCTGTCACCGGCTTGTTGTATTTGATCATGTCGATGATAGCTGGTTCGATGTGGCGCGGGTCCTTGGGGTCGCGGCCGTAGGTTTCCCATTCGGTCCATTCATATTGGGAGTCCATTGCGCGGGCGGCCACCAGAACGCAGATCTCGACCAACCGGTCGGACAGTCCCGTGTCATACGTGAGATAGCGCTGTTTTTCGTCCGTGCCGGCGGCGAACCGGGGGTCGGCGTAGAGGCGAACGGAACGGCCGGTCATTGGGCCGCTCATGGCCAACCGCTGCGGCCGGTTCACCTGGTCGAAAGCCGTCTTCCCTGCTTCGTCCATCTCGTCACGCTTCGGCGAGGGGAGGCGGTTCCCGGAGTCGGGATAGATGTCCTTGGGGAGCGGCGCCGAGGCGGCGGCGATCGACGCGGCTACGCTGGCTCTGCGGTCCGCGTCGAACGAGTGCGGCCGGGGAGGAAGCAGCGGTTTTTGGTCGGCTCGCAAATGATTGTCGAAAGCCGTCAGCTCGGCTGCGGCTTCGGAATAACTGGCCATCACCCAGAGCAACTCCACGGTTCCCTGGCGGCCGAACAGATGCATAACCTGCGCAAAAGTCGCGGGGGAAAGCCTTCGCTGGCCGAAGCTCTCGCGGGCGAAGTTGATGATGGCGGTTTCCTTCTCGCTCAGGCCCACCAGCGGCTTTTCGTATTTGATGAGGTCTATGGTGGACTGGTCGATATGGCGCGGGTCGGCCGGGTTTCGTCCGAAGTATTCCCATTGCGTCCATTCATACTGAACATCCATTTCGCGGGCCGCCGCCAGCACCGCGACCTCGAGCAAGGGGTCGGGCAATCCGATGGAATACTTGAGGCTGGCTCCGCGGCTGGCTTTTACGAAGGCGGGATCCCAGTCGCTGACATTGGGCTGCTCGATGCCGGTAGGCAAGCGCGCGGTGTATCGGTAGGGGACGTTGGCCAAGGGGAGGCGGTTCCGGGAGTCGGGATAGACGTCCGGGGGCAGAGACGATGAAAGCGGCGGGTCGCCGGGCCGGTCGATTATCGGGGCCTCCATTGAGTGCGGGCCGGTCGCCTGATTCTGCGCGCGGATTCCCAAGCCCAGCAGCAGGGCCACGAGGCTTAGGAGCAGAACAGCTCCGGCGCTTTTCGACAGGTTCATGCCTTTCTCCTCCTTGAAATACTGCCGTCACTCTTCGGCCGCTTGGGCATTGATCGATCCAATATCGCCCGGATCGGCATACGGCGCCGGATTATAGTTCAAATGAAACGTTCTGGGTGAGTCTAATAACGGAGACTTTGCGGTCGCTATATTTCCAAGAAGCCGCTGGCCAGGCTTTGACAAAGAGGTGTAATTCGCGTCATCCGCTTTCACAAACTCGTGGCTCCTCTGTAGCTTTACCGGGAAAATGGAATGCGGAGGCCCGCCTTGCGTTTCCGCCGCTACATCGTGCTTTGCGTATTCCTCGGAATCGCTGTCTTCGGGTGGCTTCTGTGGCGCAACTCCTTGCTGCGGCGCCAGCAATCCGAGCAGCCGACCATCGTTATCGAGAAGCGGCCTGTCGCTTTCGCGAACCATACCTTCGATCCGAACTCACCTCCCGTCGACATGCCTACGCTCGCTTACGGAGAAGAAGCGGTTTGCGACTCGAATTTGACGTCCAATGCCACTGTGGGAGGGGAGTCTCAAAAGACAGATTCGACGCATGCCACCGTGACCATCACCAGGGTCAAGATGATTTTGGCGCTCAGCGTAAATGTGTGGGTGCCCGGCGGCGTGACCCAACATGTCGTAGAACACGAAGGCGGACACCGCCAAATCTCGGAATATTATTACCAGACGGCCGATAAACTCGGCGAGCAAATCGCCGCGACATACATCGGCAAACAAATTGCCATCGACGGCACCGATCTGGATGCCCAGCTTGAAACGGCTCTGCACCAAACGGCCGCCGACATCACCCGCGAGTTCGATAAGGAACTGAGCTTCGCAGCGACACAGCAATACTACGATGTGATCACGGATCATGGCCGGAATGAGTCCGACGCGAAAGAGGCTGTCGCCGCGGCTGTCGAAAACGTGAAGATGGTCTCGATTCAGCCACCCGCCGCTACAGTGAAATGAGATTGCAGAAAGTTCCCGCACGTTTTGACGCTGGACAATGGCTATAACGCCCTCTCCCGGTGAGAGGAACAGCAAAAGCAGATCCTTCACTTCGTTCAGGATGACACGCGGTGTGGGGGTTGGCGCTGATCCAGATGACACGCGTCGCTGCCACTGCCCCACCTTGAAAAACCATCAAGGATGGGACAGCCGCAAAGGCGAAGGCCGAAGGCAAGGCGCTGGGCTTCCGACGATTTGTTTGCCAATGAGTGATTGAAACCTTTGAGTGCGCCGTACTATGCTTGTCGGCGAAGAAAGAACGCGGAATCTGGCGGGCTGGAAGGCCCGAAAATCGCCTCATGAGCAATTCACCGACGATTGACCCCTCTGACCACAGCGAGCTTGCCGCGGATGTGTTGGCCGGCGGCGTGAACGATCAAGACGCTCCGGGTTTGACCTGGCTGAATCGCCGCATGCGCGATTTGCTCATGCGGGCGCCCTCGGCCATCGGCATCACCGCCGGGCCCCTGCATCGCTGGGTTTACGTGAATATGGCTCGAGCGACCATGGCCGGGCGCTCGAAGCTCGAGGATTTCGTCGGCAAGACGGTGCGCGAGAGTTATCCGGAATTAGTGGGACAGCCGTTCTTCGCGGCTCTCGACGGGGTTTATACCACCGGGGTTCCCTTTATCGGTAAAGAGATCAAGGCGACTTTCAACCGGGGTCCGGGAGGCGCGCCCGAAGTAGCGTACTTGGATTGCGTCTATCAGCCCATTCGCGATGGAGACGGCCGGGTGGAAGGCCTTCTGATCCACACGGTCGAGGTTACCGAAAAAGTTCTGGCGCGCCGGGCGATCGAGATCGCCAACGAACGCGAAAAGCAGGTCCGGAACGAACTGGAATCGCGCGTCGCGGAGCGCACGGTGCAGCTTCAGCGCGCGCATGAGACCCTGCGCGTGTTGTCCGGGCGGCTTCTGCAGGCGCAAGACGATGAGCGCCGCCGCGTGGCTCGAGAGTTGCACGATAGCGCGGGTCAATACCTTTGCTCCATACAAATGAATCTTTCCGCCATAGCGAAAGAAGTGACCGGCAGTTCTCCTTCTCTTCGCGGGCGCTTGGATGACGCAATCGACCTTGTCGAACGCTGCACTTCGGAAATTCGAACTCTCTCTTATCTGCTGCACCCGCCGCTGCTCGATGAATTGGGCCTCACTTCCGCGCTTTCCTGGTATGTGGAGGGCTTCTCCAAACGCAGCGGGATTGAGGTAACTCTCGATATCCCCGGGAATTCGCCGCGCTTCTCTCCCGAGGTGGAGACGGCCGTATTCCGGATCGTTCAGCAGAGCCTTGCGAATATTCACCGGCATTCCGGGAGCAAAGTCGCGCGAATCCGCCTGATCAACGGCGCTGACCATCTGGCGATTGAAGTTTGCGATGAAGGGCGTGGGTTTGCGCCGGAGATTTTGTCGAAGTTTCGCCAGAGCGGCCAGCTCCCTGGAGTGGGCGTTTCCGGTATGCGGGAACGCATCAATAGCCTGTCCGGCACGTTCGATATCGTCTCGGGTGCCACCGGTACGACGGTCGCCGTCAAGCTGCCTGTTCAAGCCCTTTCGTAATACTTAGTTTGTTTTGCGGCTGGCGATACGATGTTGACAGTTTGCTGGCCTATAGGTGTTCAATCTCGCCGGTGGCCCCGGAGTTACGCTACCATTTGGTAGTGACTTGCCTGCTTTCCCATTCGGCAGCGGGCGTTTGAAGCGAGAATACGCAACCCATGAAGCGGCTCATCGAATGCGTTCCGAACTTCTCTGAGGGCCGCGATCCCGCCAAAGTGGACGCCATTGTCGCGGCTATGCGCGCAGTCCCGGGCGTTTTTCTGCTCGACCGGCAGAGCGATGCCGACCACAACCGCAGCGTGATCACTATGGTCGGCGAACCGGACGCGGTGGCGGAGGCGGCGCTGCGCGGTGTTGGCAAGGCCGCCGAATTGATCGATCTGACGCGCCACCACGGCGAGCATCCCCGGCTGGGCGCGACGGACGTGGTTCCATTTATTCCCCTGGAAGGCAGCACGATCGAGGATTGCGTGGCGATCGCGAGGAGCGTCGGGCGCGAGATCTGGAAGCGATACCGAATCCCTGTTTATTTCTACGAGGCGGCGGCTCAGCGGCCCGAGCGCGCTAACCTGGAAAACATTCGCAGCGGGCAATTCGAAGGTCTGCTGGAAGAGGTGATGCGTGATCCCGATCGATCGCCGGATGTGGGCGACCCGCGGTTGCATCCGACGGCGGGCGCGACTGCGGTGGGCGCGCGAAAATTCCTGATTGCGTACAACATCCACCTGAATACCCCTGACGTTTCGATTGCGAAACGCATTGCGAAGAGCATCCGATTTTCCAGCGGCGGGTTGCGCTACGTGAAGGCCATCGGGGTGGATCTGAAGTCGCGCCGGCTCGCCCAGGTTTCGACGAATTTGACCGACTTTGAGCAGACGCCGCTTCACCGCGTGTTCGAGCTGGTGAAACGCGAGGCGGAACGCTACGGCGTCGCGATTGCGGGCAGCGAGATTATCGGACTGGTTCCCGGGCGCGCCATGGAACTGACTGCGGAGTTCTATCTGCGACTCGAAAACTTCTCTGCCGCGCAGGTGTTAGAGAATCGTATGGAGTCCGCGCTCGA